>JAQXFJ010000028.1 GCA_029250385.1 Candidatus Poseidoniaceae archaeon
CCTCTGAAATTAGAGAAAAAGCAGCAAACACAGTTTCAGATAGATGGCATGAAGAATGGGGCTTTGGGTTAATTGATGCCTCATGCGCAATCGATTTCGCACTTGACCAACCTTGTACTCCACTGGAAGATACAGGTGTTGTTAATCCGCCACCAAGTGGTAACGGCAGTGGTGATTATGTCGATATTTCTCAACCCTCTAACGATACATGGTGGCTTGAAGGTAATCGGGTAACGATTTCAGGTACCACGAATTTCCCCTCTTCGCAACAATTTGACCAAATACAAGTGCGAATCGTTCAATTCTTAGAATCAGGGACTGAACGTGAATTGAAGCCTTGGACTATCGCAGGTGGAGACGTTGACAACTGGAATTTGAACGTTAACGTGCTTGAAGACTGGGTGCAAAGTGATGAAGAGTACGTCATAGTTAGTGCTAGGGCTTATGATACAGTAACTGAGGCGGAATCTAATATCGATTTTAGAGTTATCAACCTGGCTAGAATGAAAGTAACTTTAGCAAGCCCTGCGGTTGGAGATTCAATTAGCGGCATGGTGGACTTTTCTGGTTCGGTCGACGGGGTTCAACATGACTACATTGAATTCAAAGTCGACAACGGTCAATGGGAGTTTGGTACAGATTTACCCGAATTGGAAGTAGGTAGTCAAGACTGGTCGTTTAGTTGGGACTCAACAACTGTAACAGATGGCTCCACGAGAATTAGTTTTAGAATGGTCAATGAATCTGGAGTAAAAACAGCTGATGTTAGGAGAACGTTTGATGTCGACAATATGCCAGCGGCTCCAGATTTTGCTTTTGCCGGCGTGGTTGAAATCCAAGATGAAGTTGGCTTACCAGTATTATCTGCCGTTGCGGGGTCAATTTTAACCGTTAAGTTCACCATCGAAAATGTTGGAGACTTAGACGCCGATGATGTTTACATCAAATTAATTGCACCAGGTGATAATTCTGATATTTATCCGTCTGATGTCACCTTGTCAAATCTTGACGACGGGGATTCTGCACAAGTCACTCTATACTGGTGGGCTACTGAAGTTGGCACTCATACGGTGACCATTTCTATTGATCCTTCAAGCAATTATAATGATCCTAATCCAGAAGATAATTCCTATTCCTTTTCCTTTGAAGTAGAAGAGAGACCAGAAGAACCAACCCTCCGCTTCATGCAAGGAGCTTACCAAACCAACCCATTAATTCCTAGACCTGGCGACAAGTATACTCTTACAGTGAGGGTTGACAATCTTGGACAAAATGATGCAACAGGGCTTACTCTAACATTGTATACAAGAATTGAATCTGATGGTTGGACTGAGATTGACAAAGATAGTATTTTGGTAATACCTGGTTCTGACTCAAGTTCAGGCTATGATGAAGCTTCGTTTGAAGTCCCTAGTAATTTATCTGTCAGTGGAGGTACTGATTTTAGAGTGGTAATGTCTGGCGATGGTGTCGATTCTGAACATTCAGAATTATGGTTTACGGTAGTGGTAAACAATGTGGAAATTGGCTCACTAGTTCGACTAAATTTACTCTCCGGGGAATCAGTAATCGATTTTGTCGGAATGGAAGATGGCGGATTGCTTTTCACTACTGTTGACGGTGAATTGCACGTTAGAACCGTTACCGAATCTTCTTCAGGCGCATGGTCGACTCTTGCAGACGTCAAACTGGCTGACTCTTGGGCAGGAGAATTAACGGCAATTTTACGCAATGACGGCCTTGTTCACGCAGCATGGACTGAAAACATCCTAAGTGACCAGGGGTACTTTTTGTCACATGTAGCAATGACATCAATAACAAACGCAGGTGAAACTACAGAAAAACAAACCCACATGCCAGCTTTGAAATTATCAGAGGGACGGTATTGGGGCCTTGATATGGCTAATAAGGGCGATAGAGTCGTGCTTGCAGGATACTATCGAGATATCGCTACGGGTGGTTCCTACAACGACCTCACCTCAATATTTGTCTTGATGTCGGACACTGCCCATATCGAAAGTTCTTGGAGTTCTAGTAATATCTTATCAAATATAGATATCAAACCATCTCAAGGGGACAAATTAGCAATTGGTCTTGGAGAGGAAAATATGCACATTCTTTACCAAGAAATAAGAGATGATGTTACTGGAATTGACCGCGTTGGTTTGATGTACGCTCACGGACAGGAATGGAATCCTTCGTGGACGTTCCAATACTCAGTTGGCGACTATGCCTCTAATGCCCAATTAGAGGTTTATCAAGAAAATGACAGAGATCTCTTGGCGGCAACATGGGTCGAAGGATTTGGTGGAGAATCAAAGATCGCATATGTTGTTACTGATAATTCATGGTCCGCTGAAGAACCAGACTACATCATAGCTAGCGGAATTACCAATATGGTTATGAGTTCAAATGGTGAAGATATTTCCATCGTATATGATGAAATTAATGCCTATGGGCCAATGACTCGGTATGGTGTTTTGGATTTAGATAACGACCAATTTGCCCTTTCCAACCTAATCGTAGAAGGATTCATGACCGGTTACGCCACTACTACAAGTGATTCCATTATTTTGTTATCTTCCAGCAGTGGAACCTTGTCGTTTAGAACAATAGTTTCCTTGGAAGGTGAAAGACTCGAAGCAGAGGAAAAATCATTCTTGGATAGTTTACTTGAACCATTACCTGGTGATGAAAATACGAAAGCATTGATGTTGATTATTACCGCATTATTGATTGCAGCAATATTCCTCTATCTTGTGGTTTCTTTACGTTCATCCAACAGAGAAACCGAGGAAAAGATACTATCTGCTTCACTGGTTGAAGATGATGACTCAGTTGAAATAATGGTTGATATTGAGAGTGATGATGAACCCTCAATGGCGATAAATTTGGATTCTGAGGAATTAGTCGTACAATCTTTAGTTGCTACAATTGTCGATGAACCTGTAGTAGAAGAGGACAGTTTAGCCCAGACCTTAGAAATTAAAGCAGAATCTGGTCAAGGGAATTCACGTCTTGAACGTCGAATGAAGCGTAAGAAACAGAGAGACTTAGTCGAGATGACTGAGAATATGATGGCCACCTTGCCGCCACTACCTGCTCTAGATGGACAGTTACCAATCGCTATGCCCGTCACA
>JAQXFJ010000277.1 GCA_029250385.1 Candidatus Poseidoniaceae archaeon
TACATTGTTGGCGTTATTGACTCCTGTAGATCCCCAAGGGGCAAGGAACGTTTCATTAGTCATATCAAAACGAGCAAGTCCAATATCAGAAGTTGCAATATAAGCCATATTATTGAAGGTCGCTATATCTTTGATTATTGAAGAGCCCAGCCCAGAATTTTCATCATAGGTTGTTATTGAGTTACTAGATATGTCAATTATCGAAATTGCTGAATCTGAATTAACTGAGAGCAAATTATTACCAGAAATTGCTAGGCGGTTCACATTATTACTAAACAATCCGTCAATATCAGACCAGGTCTGTACTATGGTTCCATTACTGAGCATTTTGTGAGTGCCCGTGTTCTGTCCTGCAATGTAAATATGCACGCCATCGGTAATCAGATGATTGACATCATCGCCAATTAACTTTGGCGTAAGCCATCTTGAAGCAGTAGTATCATATCGATTCATGATTCCATCTGCGGCAACGAAAAGCACACCATCGAGCTCTACAACATCATCCATATCTGCTGAGGTTGGTCCACTCGCCAATAGCATGTTACCTTGGTAAAGTGGCGTTCCCGCAGCATCAAGAATAGCCAAATCTCCGCCACCGTCACTGATTAATACAATCTCAGTTGATGGAGATCTTACGCCTATGTTTGGCCATGTCAATAGTTTTCGGCCATCATCAACTAGTCCATAATCAGCCAAATCATAAGTCTGTAAGAATACACCATTTGCGGTGTTGTACGTTTGGATAGCGTCGCCGTTTAGGATCATCAAAATATTACTTGAAAGAGCAACATCGGCGACATTGTTTGATGTCAACCAATTACCATCGTTCCAGGTAGAAAGCCAGAAACCGGTATTCCAGTCGTATCGTGCTAAGCCAGCGTCTTCTGAAGTCATAAGCAGTTGGTTGCCGGAAATTTCGAAGGAAGTAACAGAATCGGAATGTAGATTATTAGCACTTGACCAAGCAGACAATTCAGAATTTGTTGTTAAATCCCATCTAAGTACGCCGCCATTTTCAAAAGAAAAGTAGAGAACATTGCCAGTTTCGATAATGTCTAGGGCTTGTCCAACTGGGTTTTTGAACAACACATTATTCCAATCATTCCCATCAAATACGGCGATTCTATTAGCAGTTGACCCGTAAGGGGTCCCATCACTAGCGATTATGAATTGTTCAAATTGGACAAATTCAATAGTGTCCAAATCAACCACAGTCTCTGGCAATGGTGTTAAAATAGAGGTATCTACGAGTGAAATCGCATGGAAATAATCATCATTGGTTAGCACGTGTAGAGCAAGGTTAGTATAATCAATTTCAAGGTCGACGATTTTTTCTGCATCGTCAAAACCGATGATATCGATAATCTTCGGCTGATTATTGTAATCGATAACCAATAATGAATTATCAATTGCCAAATACATCCTTCCATCAACGAAGTGAATTGCATAGTCTGCAATGTTAATGTCTACAGGTTCAAACGTCACTGCAGGGTCAACAGGGGCTAAAGCCTCGATTACCAAGTCATTAATTTCTGCACCCGAGGGGAGTGTCCAATAAGCACCAGCATCGCTGTTGGGCGACAGCCTGCCCGTATGGGGATTAGCGCCAGTGAAGGAATCGCTTGAACCTAGCATGCCCAAACCATTCCAATCAAACAGGTTGATGCCAACATCACTGGCAGTTATCACAGGTTCTTGGATTAACATCCCGTCACTGCCATTCACTCTAACTTCCATAGTTACATTCGACAGGAGAGCGCCTGGGGCAAATTCGAGCCCCCAGTTTGCATTGGCTGACATCCCTATACTTGGGTCCGCTCCTACAGCGTCGAGTTGTACCCAACCAGTATCATTGCTGCCTTGCTTTTCCCAAACGGTGGCGTTGCCGTTTTCGTGGGCAGAAACGGGGTTTACAGTCAGTAACGGCGAAAGTGAGGTAATTACCATCAACAAAGTGAGTAGCAAAGCCTTTTTTGCTCCGCTAATTGGAGATACCACACTAAATTTGCCGTTCATTGGTATATTGGCACATCTTACACTATTTGAACGCGGCCCTAATTCGTGTTCAAATATATCATAAAAACTGTCGAATAAACCGTTAATCATCCAAAAACCCAGTTCACATCGTACATACTTCCCCAAACAATCAAACATCGTATGCGACTTCGAGGACTTGGAAGTGTTTCATTGGACGAGCGAAAAGAGCAACAACTCAAAAAAGAAGCACTAGCTTATCACGAGGCAAAACCGCATGGAAAGATCAAGGTTGTACCGACAAAACCCCATTCCACTGCCCATGAATTAAGCCTGGCATATTCGCCTGGTGTTGCGTATCCTTGTTTGGAGATTGCTGAAAAACCAGAATCTGCTTACAAGTATACTTCAAAGGCTAATTTAGTTGCAGTTATCTCTAACGGGACTGCGGTGTTAGGTTTGGGGAATATCGGTCCCTTGGCCAGTAAACCAGTTATGGAAGGTAAAGGATTATTGCTCAAAACGTTTGCAGATATTGATGTATTTGACATTGAAGTTGACACAGAGGACCCTGAATCATTCATTGAAACCGTGGTAAACATATCGAAAACCTTCGGTGGAATCAACTTAGAAGACATCAAAGCACCTGAGTGCTTTGAGATTGAACGACGCATAGCCGCTGAGACAGATATCCCGGTTATGCACGATGATCAACACGGGACCGCAATAATTTCTGGTGCAGCATTGATAAATGCAGCAGAATTACAAAATAAGAAATTATCAGATATCACGGTTGTTGTACTTGGTGCAGGCGCTTCAGCCATAGCATGTGCGACCCATTATGTTGCGTTAGGCGTGAGTAGAAAAAATATCAAAATGGTAGATAGTAAAGGAATTCTAACTAAACAGCGACTCTCTGCAGGTGAGCTAAATCAATACAAAGCAGATTTCGCTCATGACATACCGGACGGAGACCTTGCGGCAGCATTAACCGGGGCAGACGTCCTTCTAGGATTATCTAAAGGCGGGTTAGTAAGCAAAGAAATGGTCGCTAGTATGGCGGCAAAGCCAATTATTTTCGCCTTAGCAAATCCTACTCCAGAAATAACCCCAGAGGAAGTAATGGAAGTAAGATCAGATGCGATAATTGCTACTGGGCGATCCGATTATCCAAATCAAGTAAACAACGTCTTGGGATTCCCTTACATTTTCAGAGGGGCGTTAGATGTTCGAGCTAAAGACATCACGCAAAACATGAAGATGGCAGCCACAAAAGCCCTAGCCGAATTGGCAAGACAACCAGTTCCTGATTATATCTCAGAGGCATATGATGGAGCAACAATGCAGTTTGGCCCGGAGTACATTATTCCAAAACCGTTTGATCGCCGAGTTCTAATTTGGGAAGCATCAGCAGTAGCCCAAGCAGCAGTGGATGAAGGAATTACTCAGATTGGTAAGGACGAGTTCTCCATAACGCAGTATCGTGAAGAATTAGAAAGTCGCCTTGGCCTATCTTACTCGATTATGCGCCATATGATAAATCAAGTTAGAGGCCGAGGCAAACGAATTGTATTTCCCGAAGGCGACAATGAAAAGGTGCTAAAAGCCTCAGCACAGTTAACGGAACAGAGAATTTGTCATCCAATTCTATTGGGTTCAAAAGAACGGATTGATTCTATGGTGGAGGAACTTGGGCTAGAATTTGAATATGAAGTATTTGATCCACGGTATGATGAACGAAGAAAAAATCTCTATGCCCCTGCTTTGTTCAAACGGCGTATGCGTAAGGGTATGACTTTGGAGGATGCTGAAAGACTGCTCAAGAGCCGCCCTTACTTTGCTAGCCAAATGGTTGCTTCTGGTGATGCTGATGGGTTTGTCGGCGGAGTTAGTCGAAATTATGCAGATGTATTGAGGCCAACAATCGAAGTAATTGGTTCAGATTCTTCTGCTCATTGTGTTATTGGCTGCTATATGGTTAACGTGAACGGCAGAACAATATTTCTTGCCGATGCAACAGTCAATGTATATCCTGATAGCCCAACCTTGGCTGAAATTGCGATACAAACAGCAAAGATTGCTCGAAGATTTGGTATCAAACCCAAGGTTGCAATGTTATCATTTTCTAATTTTGGTAGTACTAGAGCCCAACGCTCAACAAGGATAGAAGAGGCTGTAGTAATGGCTAAAGAAATCGATCCAACGCTGATTATTGATGGGCCAATGCAGGCTGACACGGCTTTGAATCGAAGTGTGCAGGAAGACTATCCATTCATGGATTTTGAAGGGCCAGCAAATGTCTTGGTATTGCCAAATCTTGCTGCAGCTAATATTGCTTACAAATTACTTGAGGAACTTGGTGGTGCTGAAATGACAGGACCAATTTTGGAAGGAATGGACAAACCAGTTCAGTTGGTCGCCCGTACAGACGGTGTAAGGCACATCGTCAATATGGCAACCATTTGTGCTGCAGACGCAATCAGACAGGACTCTTATTGGGAGACATTAGCAGCAGAAAACATTAATCAAGATTGATGTTGCTCTCCATCTTCATACATGATAACCGGTCGTTTTGGTCGCCAAAAAGCGCCGGTGACAAATCCTGCACACAAACCGCCAAACAGTAAATTTACCCATCCAGAATAGACATAATCCCCCATTCCTCTAAGCCAAGGTATGGCAAATGAAGGAACAACACCGAGTAAGACTGTCCAAATTAGTTCAGATCTTATATTACCCGCTAAATCAGCTTTTCTAGGAACCGTAACCGGGCTACCTTCCCTTATTGGAGTCAGTACTAGTCTTAGGGATAAACCCTGATTTTCACGATCCATAGGGGCGCTAGATAGCGCAATTATCTCTTTATTTGAGGGGTGAATTTCCATGGTTGCAGTATGCCATTGCATAGGGCCATGCCCATCAAACCCTCGAGGGCGCCCGTCCATCATAGCACCGCGGTAATTACCCGTAACGGCATCCGCTAAGATTTCCTTAGCTTTACAACTAATTTCAATCGCTTTTTGTTCTCTAGCATGCATCCATTCCCCCTGAGTCGGGCAGCGAATTTCCCAATTTACAAAATCACCATCTAGAGCTGCAAGACTTTCCTCAAGGGAATCATTAACCATGGCGATAATCACTGACAATCTTTCAGAATTCCAGACAGTTTCATCACCCAAAGCTATTTCGCTATCTAAGAGGCTTGACAATTGTTGATTACTTAACGGATTTTTCATGATATAAAACTCTGGGCATTTGACTTCATGACAAGGCCGTTGGCCCGCATATATCCATCCGCCCTTTGATTCTCCGACAAAAACCGATCCTGCACCGACTTTTGAGAATTTAAGTCCGGC
>JAQXFJ010000278.1 GCA_029250385.1 Candidatus Poseidoniaceae archaeon
GGCAGCTTTATTTATCAATAATGAAGCAGTATTTTCACCATTATCTATTACCAACCTCAATCTAACATCCTGTTGAGATTCTGAAGAACCACAAGATGCACATTCTCCATCGCGAAGTACTCTTCGGCACTCTACACATCGCAGAATTATTCCTGAATCATCTCTAACGCTAACTATTGTTCCTTTAGTGGTGATCCCAACTCTACTGGATGACTTGGTTAACTCTGTCAATTCAACTTCGACAACATGATCTTCAAGATTGATCGACTCATCCCAAGGCGTGGTGTCTAGAAATTCTACCTGTTTTGCAGTATCAACTGTTATGTCAGGAATACCCTGCCAAGCTCTTACCCGCACACCTGACAACTTAACTGTCAAAGGCAATTTATTTGCGTCGATAGGTAGTTCTTCCCATGCACTCATTCGGCATCTTCCGGTCAAATCTGCAATTTGCCCTGACCAAAGATGTTTTTCGACTCCATCTTTGGTAAAAGACCGCTTTTCCCATTCAGTGATTTGGACAATAATTTCGACATCTCTTGAGCCGTCTGTAAGCTGTGACACTGTTTTCATATTTTGGCTGGTTAATTTTTCTGTATCTGCAAAATTTGCGTCATGAAATGGTTCTATCTTAGTTGTCCTACCAAAATTAAGTTCTGGAGTGTCTCTAAATGTTCTAACCTGTGCCCCATCTATTTTTATCAAACTACCAATCTCATGCGCAAATGGCTCCCATGAAAGAAAACCAATAGTGCCAGACTCATCGGCAATTCTGCCCCTAACTACATCAAGCGATCCTGAACCGTCTTTACGGTGAATTTGGTCTTCCCTTGATGAAAGTACTCTGCCAACAATACAGATATAGCCGTCTTTTGGAATGCTGCTAATGTCTATTGGTTCACCTGGAGCATTGACTGGTCTTGTACCCTCTCTCAAAACAGCAATTCTTGCACCTTGATTTATGTTTAGGGACATTTTTCCTTGATATTCATTGACTGATGCACCTTCAATTCTAACTACAGAACCCGGAGTTATGTTTGAATTTGGACCCCAATCTTTGTATTCCCAGCGAATTCTTTCAGAGCCATCATCCCATGGATTATCTTCAATCAATCCAAAGGCTATTTTCTTCTCTTCACCTCTTATCATTTGTTCTCTAACATTGTGAGAGATAATTTCAACCTCTATCTCAACATCCTTGTCAGCACCTGAAAGTTCAGAAAGTGACTTAACTTTCTTGGTGTTTCTAGGCTGATTATTTGTATTATTAGATTGTGAAGTAGGTTGCTTTTCTCCTTGAAATCTTCTAACTATTGACCTTAGAGCATCCTGAGGAGGAATATAGAATTCTTCTTCATATTTCTTGAATGATGCCTTTACTTCCTCAATATCTGCGTCAGGGCATTCAGATAAAACAGCCTTGATATGTGATTCATATTTGTCATCTGACATGTGAAACACCTGTACAAATAATATTCAGTTTGCCGTTTCCATAATTTGGAACGGATGCGGGCTTCTGTGCGGTTTGGTTTAGACAATACACTCCCTTTTCCTCCAGTATTATTACACCAGAGTCGGCGGAACATAAATTATCCCATTGAAAAATCAACTAAACGGGATTAACTCTTATTCCTTTGGTCAATAATACATTTGGCACATACATGGTCCCAGATGAATAAGACCCTTGGGGCCTTACATCGTCGCCAAGGAACACCCCTTTCTGCAATGCATTAGCCATATTACCTGATACACCAGCTTGCTTGACGGCCCCAATTATCTCCCCATTTTCAACACGCAATATTGAGCTAGAAGTTACCGAAAAGTCTCCGCTAGTAGGGTTAGCCGTGTGAGCGCCCATTACGCTATTTATCACGAATCCATCACCCATCACTTCGATCATTGATTCAAAACTGTGAGATTTTTTGGATGAGGTCAAAAACAGGTTGCTGCAACCAGAAACAGGAGGTGATTGGTGACCTGACCTTATTGCAGACCCTGTTGTATGAGCAGATTCAATTCGTCCTTCCGAGATTTGCTGTGCCGAGTCTCTAGTTGACCACAAAGAACCGGTTAACTTGCCGTCTTTGATTAACACATTACGTCTCGAAGGCACCCCCTCATCATCCCTTGACCCAGATGATTTACCTGATTCAACTGTGGCATCATCAATTATTGATAGATCTGAACTAAGCACATTCTCTGACATCTTTCCAGACCAAAAGGATTCATTGCGAACTAATTTTTCTCCCTTGATTGCGGTAGGAACTACAACTGAAAATAACGGAGAAAATCCTTCACTAGTCATTAATATCGGTGAATCATCTTCCAAGTGATCAACCTTGATTGGGTCCCTTGTTAGTTGAGCCCATTCAACCGCTCTCTCAATACATTGAGGCACGTTTGGTAGTTTACTTTTTGCAGATTTGCTTTGCCATGAACTAGTTAATTGACCATTTTCTTCTATAGATACTTGGACACCTACGCCATGCGAGGTTGTCAAACCTCCTGATTCAATACCTTCGCTAGTAAGTATAGATGAAGCATTAGCACTAACTCCAATTCCGCCTCCTGTAACAACAGCTCGTGTATCTAAAGAAGAGACCTCAGAAATTATAGCGTCCGCTTGGTTCAACAAATATTCAGAGTCTAAATCAATAATTGATTTATCAAATAATCCTGCGACTTTTTTGGCACTTTGCTCTGATGGAAGTACAAATCCGGCTATTGATGGTGACATTCGGGCAATTGAAATCGCACTACTAATTGCTTCATCGGCTGATTTGACATCAACAAGATAAGCAAAACCAAATTTACCGTCTTCCAAAACTCGCACTCCATATCCACCTTCACCTCCACCACCAGCGAGAGAGATCTTTCCACCCTCAATATCAATTTGGTGACCATATGACTGACTAGCAACTACTTCCCATTGGCTGATGCCTAGTTGATTGCACCTTGACCCGATTGTTCGACAACCTTCTTGAAGTCGGTCTAATGCACCATCTGGTAACAAGTTCATCCCACCAAAGCTTCACTTATTCGCATTATTGGACCGCCATCGCCAACTGGAACTGTTTGCCCTTTACCACAAAAACCCGGAGCAGCCAATCTAGACTCTTTGGTAAGTCCGTCAACATCCTTCAAAATTTGTAGAGTAAGTCCGCTGACACTTACATCTTTGAGTGGAGTGGTTATTTCTCCATTTTCAATCAACCATGCCTCTTGTGCAGCAAATTGGAATGAACCTCTACCAGTATCTACTTGTCCCCCGCGAGACCCACAAGCATAAACTCCATACTCCACGTCATCAACTAAATCATCTAAGTCGTTATGTGTACCACCGTGAATTAGTGTGTTTGACATTCTAACTAAAGGATGATGTAAGCCATCTTGTGCTCTAGCACCAGCATTAGGTTTGATGCCGAAATGTTCTGCTGTTTCCCTGTGATTGAGATACTCTGTTAGAACTCCATTTTTTATCAAGCATTTTTCTACAGTATCAAGCCCCTCATCATCGACTGGATGGG
>JAQXFJ010000285.1 GCA_029250385.1 Candidatus Poseidoniaceae archaeon
ATACAGACTTATCGGTTAAATTACCTGTATCTGCAACAACCGAAATAGTTGCCAAATATTTATCAAAACATTCGCCTGATAGCCTCACAGAACCTGTTCGAAAGCTGTTATTGGCTGGACTTATTACCGATAGTGGACGATTCAAGCATTCTAGTAAAGAATCTTTCACTACTGCTTCACTAATTCTTAATGGCTCAAGTATCGATTATGCAAAATTTGTCGAATGGCTAGAAACTTCCAAAATTAATTCGAGTGAGCGAGGTAGTTTGTTAAGAGGTATGCAACGAGCAAATTCAACAAATTCTGGTGAATGGAGCATTATTCATTCCTATTGCGGAACCTTAGAAGGAAGACTGGCCTCCCTGTTACTTGGCCTAGGCCCAGACATTAGTTTGGTTAGTAGGAATAAGGATGGTGAAACAAGACTTACCGCAAGAGCCTCTAAAATCGCCACCTCAGATGGCTTAAGTTTGGGGAAAATCATGCAAGATATTGCCAAGCAACTAGGTGGCGAAGGTGGTGGTCATGACGGTGCTGCAGGCTGGACTGGAACTACTGACCGTATAACTGCTGAAAGTTCATTCATTGCCCACATTGCTAAATTAAAGAGGAATGGTGAATAATTATGACACAAATTGATGTACCTAACACTCCGGGTAAATTTATTTCTAGATGGCGAGAACAAGGGCCTGTTGATTTTTCAACACTGGATGAATGGAAAACCGAAATGGAACTAGAATCATGGTTGATGATCGCTGAAGCAGCATTATTCTTGGATGCTGCAGAATTATTTGAGATGCTAAATGAACAATTAAGTCCTGCTGAACAAGCGACTATTGGCCTGGTTAGAAGAAGAATGCTCGGGGACAATATGCTTGAACAGGCGATAAATGACGCAATATCTATTGCTAAAAATCCTGAAACGCGTGATTTGAAATTAGAGGGTCGACTTAGAATGGAAAGAGGTTTGACTCGGTTTGAAAATGGTGACTTTGAAGGGGCTAAAGATGACCTTGAGTGGGCAGAATTACGCCTTAAATCCGTTGCCAAGGCTAGCAGAGACCATGACTTATCGTTGCTAAATAAGGCCGCATTATTGTTATCGACAGGCGCTCCATTGATGGCATTACATGTTTATGCTGAAATCTCAAGAAATGGTGATCACGCCCAAGAAACAATCGCAATATCTAGATTAGGAGCATCAAGAATAAGATCCTCTCTTGGCCATATGTTTGATGCTGCCAGACATGCATGGAACGCTCATGAACACGCAATTCGAGCGTTTCAAACCAACATGGCTATTGAAGCAGGGACATTGTTTATCGAACTATCACTAGAAAATATTGACGAATCTGCCGAACGTATGCAATTACAAGTTGATAATGCCAAACCAAGAACTGTTGAAGGAGACGAGCCAACATTATTGGTTAATCCAAAAGATATTGAAGGTGTATTTGATTGGTGTTTTAACAACCTTCCAAAATCAAATTCTGGAGAGCACAGACCTGATTTACGTGCGATGGTAAGTATTGCTAAAAATTTGGCAAAGTTGGGACAATTTTCAGAACTATTTGCTGAACCGGATGCAGTGGAAGACGCCACATTAGCCGCCATGATTCAAGTTTGTAATGATGATAGCATCCACACCAAAATTTGGGGAGACCGCTTATCTGTGCTGACCCTCATAGATTAGAATACCAATTATCTAAATCGATGAATTCTTGTTCGGTCCAAGTGATGACTGGAGGGACTGAGCCCCACCACCTAATCTCTTCCACTTTTGAATCGTTTACCTGCCAAGAGTTTTGATGTGGCTTTTCTGTGGTGACCACACTTGCTACCCAACCTTTCTGATAATATTCTTTATTCCATTCGATAATGGACACATGGAGTCCTGTTTCTTCTAATACCTCTCTAAGAAGGGCTTGCTCAGGAGATTCTCCCGCCTCTAAGTGGCCACCAGGTATTTCCCACCCCCTAGTAGGGTGTTTGACAAAAACTACGTGACCCCCATTTGTTAAGGATGGTTTATTCTCCACAGATGATGTAATCCAAGCTAAAACAAACTCAGGAGGCATACTAATCCAAACCCTGTTTTGCTTGCTCTAAGTATACAAGAGCCCACTCTTCACCAGAGGCTACAAGTCTTCGGGCCACAAAAAAAGCCTCTGAAAAACTACTCTGCTGAATTAATCGAATTAATTTTTGTTCATCTTTATTGATGACTTCCTTTGTCGTCTCATCAGCAACATAATCTAAAGTAGGTTCAGAAACTCTACCGGCTAAGAGCACCATTTGGTCTAAAAATTCCTGTCGCTTGGAGACTGGAGGTTTCGTCCATTGTTGCTTATCATCACCATCCATTCGAGAATGCAAGCGTTGCATGAAGTCATCTCGAGGAGTTTGGTGGGGTCGTAGGTTCTGCACATTGTCATAACAAATCCAGGCCTCTTCTGCTTCCTTCCTTCGCTCATGTAACCTACCAAGTTCCATCCACAGTTCATGATTTTGTGGCCTGTGAGCCAGAAGATTTCTTGCTAAAGCAATGAATAAATCAATTTGTCCGGAATCTCGTATTCGCTCAATCCTACGACCAAATATGATATTAGCTCGCTGATCCCTAAAATCTAATCTACCGCATCTTACAATAAAAGATTCAAGACTATCTGTTTTCACTTCTTTGGAGTTAATTCGTTCCCACCAAATATCAGGGTTGAGTGGATCTCTAGCGAAGGCTGCTTCTAATAATTCAAGCCCTAACTTTAAGAAATCTATTCCTGTTAATTGGTCCACCTGCTCAGGGTCTCTTCCTAGGATTAAAAACACATCTTCTAGCACTGAACTTAATCCAACAGCATCTCCTAGAATCACCTTAATATCTGCCAAACAGCGCCAATTATCCTCTTCTGTGAAGTCATATAATATTGCTTGACGAGCACTTTGTTCAGCCCATGATATATTGTCGTCGAACCTTGATTCATCCAATGATGCTAGTTTGGCAAATTTTCTAGCCTGTGATCTGTATCGGTTCCCGAGGTTACGCCTTGGATGTTGCAACAGGTCATTACTGCCACCTTCCAATTAAACACCTCATTGTACAGACATAAATCCTGATTTATCAGCATCAAAAGCAATTGTAGCATCAAATCCAACTTTAGAAGTGGTACCATCCTCATATCTTGAGGGGTCCAAAGAACTACCTTTTTGATTGGATAGAATGACTGTATCACGGTCAGGTTGCCATCGGGTAACCATTGCCCATTCAACTCGAACTGGGTCAGCAATATCGATATCTTCGTCCACAACTGTTACCATTTTCATGCTACGATGTCCAGCAAGTGCTGCTTCAATGGCTTTCAGCGCATCATCATGATTATTTTTACGTATTTTCACCACCGCAGCAAGCCATCCACAGCCGCCTTCAGTCATGTGAACATCCAGGCATTCACAAACTTTCGAAACCGCATCTTTGATAGTTGGAGATCTTGGTAGACCCATCAAAGTTTTGTGTTCAGCCTCACCAGGAATAAGTGCGTGGAATATAGGATTATTTCTATGAAC
This sequence comes from Candidatus Poseidoniaceae archaeon, assembly GCA_029250385.1. GTDB lineage: Archaea > Thermoplasmatota > Poseidoniia > Poseidoniales > Poseidoniaceae > MGIIa-L1. Next base: position 3,562 of record JAQXFJ010000285.1, read on the forward strand.
CAGACCTTCAAACTCAATCACTGGTTCTTGCCTAACATCATCAACAGTACCAGTAATATCGACATATGGACCTTCGTCATCGTTGTCAAGAGTAATCTTGCCCCAAAAAACATATTCTGATTCTGCTGGAACTTCAACGCCGTTGGGCATGGTAGTAAGTTTGAGCGGCTTATTGTACAGTTTTTCATGCAATGCTGCAGCGATGGTCAATTCATCGATATTTTCATCAAACGACATAGCAGCTGCCAGTAGTACTACTGGGTCTGGCGCATTTACCACTGCGACCTTCACAGCATCACCATTTGCTCTTGCAGTTGTCATCATAGTCCTTAGATGCCTAGGTACTAATCGAACAACTGTGTGATTTTCATCGCGTAGGAATTGTCGATGAAATGACATATTTCTAATTCCGTCATATTCGGCTATTATTACACTAGCAGAAGAATATCGACCACGGTCTTGTGGCCAGTGATGAGGTATTGGAATCTCGAGCAAATTTACTTGACTTTGCTGATTTTCAAAGCATTCAGACTGGGACGGTTCCACTAGTATCGGTGTGGATGGATTCTCCATAGCCCAAGCCAATGTATCGATATATGCTTCTGGTGTAATCCCGATTGCTGCGCATAATCTTTCCCGAGTTAGCAAATTAACTGCAGCTCTATGACCGGGGGTTTCAGAAATGTTTTCAAACAATAACATAGGGTTATTACGGCTTCTAGAATATTCCCACATGCCGTGAATTAGGCTGATTGGTTCTGATATTTGTTCTGCCGCAGCAAGATGGTCTCTGAAGGCCATAATATACCCAAAGGAACCAATGGCTTAACCTTTCATACTGAATGTGGTGAAACCGCGGCAAATAACGCTTGAATTATGATAATCAGTCTATCGAAAACTTGCATTGCAAGGGTCGTTGTTAAATAGGGGCTTCAAGTCGGCGAATTGCTTCAATGAGATGATTGTGATGGGTAGAGGATTATTCGCTGGTGCAAAGATGGCTAAAGACCGACAAAAATTCCGTTGGTCTGACCGTAGATACAAGAAGCGTATGCTCAAGTCCAGAGCGAAACATGACCCACTTGCAGGGTCTACTCAAGCCAAGGGAATAGTCATAGAAAAAGTGGGTATTGAAGCCAAACAACCTAACTCTGGAATTAGAAAAGCAGTAAAAATTTCACTAATTAAAAACGGTAACAAACTTACCGCCTTCGCTCCCGGAGATGGAGCAATTAACTTCATTGATGAACACGATGAAGTCATGGTAGAAGGTATCGGTGGACGCATGG
>JAQXFJ010000286.1 GCA_029250385.1 Candidatus Poseidoniaceae archaeon
CGTATCGGATAGTATGGCCTCTTACGGTAATGGACCGGAAATTATCGAGTTTTTACCCGACTTAACCAGTAAGAAAAAGAAAGGTGTTCACAAGCCAATTTATGCTCAAGTTTTCACCAATGAACTCATCAAAGGTGAGCCGACAAAAGTAATTCATTTGATGGTCAATCCATTTTCTGGAAAAAAGCAAGGTGAGAAAATTGCCAAACAAGTTGCTGGCATGTTTAAGCAAAATGGGATTTCAGTAACTATGCATTTGTCGACTTATTCTAGTGAATTAATTCAACTTGCAGCAGGTCTGACAACAAGTGATGCTGATGTTGTAGCTGTTGTTGGTGGAGATGGTAGTCTCTCAGAAGTAGTAACAGGTCTAATGCAGGCTGGAAGTAACTGCCGAGTGGGCTTAATCCCTGCTGGGACTGGTAATTCGATGGCCAACGATCTAGGCATCAAAACTACTGAAGACGCAGTGGCAAGAATTTGTGCTGGACACTACCAAGCGCTTGATTTGGCCAAGGTCGACATGGTTGCTGGATTGCCAGGCAGTGAAAGTGGTGAATTAACTCGCTACAGTACCAATCTAGTTACTTGGGGTCTTGGGGTTGATTCTACTATTAAGGCGGAAAAAATGCGTTGGATGGGTCCTATGCGCTATGATGTTGGTATCTTAATGGCCATCATGGCTAACAATCGACGGAATGCAAAACTCACCATCGATGGTCATGTGTTTGAAGATGATTTCACGCTATTTTTGATACAAAATAGCCAGACTGGTGGCTCACTACTTCCTTTAGCACCTGGTGCTTCACTAGATGATGGTAAAATGGATATTGGTATTTTGAAGAAAATGAAACGGGGAGAAATTCTCAAAGCCTTTGGCCAATTAAAGAAAGAAGGCCGTCATGTATTTCATCCTAAGGTAGATTATCATCGTTTCAAAACTCTTGAAATAGCCACTCCAAAGCCAACTGCGATTAATGTTGATGGTGAAAATATTGGCTCTACTCCGCTTAAAATGGAAGTTATGCAGGGTGCATTAAAAATAATCCATTCTTCATAGAGAGAAGTCTGAGAAGTCTTCATCTTCCTCAAATGCCTCTTGGTGAACCTTTTCTTCATGTTGCGGTTCTGGCTCGACAGGCTCTTGAGCAGGCTTTGTGGCTTGACGTTTCTTTGTTGCCCGTCGTTTCTTGATTGGCGCCGCTACTTTGGGTGCAGGAGATTCTTTACGAACGCTGCCCGTGAAATGTTCAGTCTTTTTGCGCGGCGGCTGACTAGATACTACATTGCTGACAGGAGAACTTGTTCGAGTTGAGGTCGGCGGCGTCCAGGCTTTCTCTTGAACTGCTGGTTCATTATTGATAGCCTGCTGCTCCAATTTAATCGCTTCTTGACTTACCACTACAGATGATGCATTACTGCCGAATTCTTGCGGACCATCATCTCCTGAGTTAGATGACAGCGCACTATCTAAATCAAATCCAGCTATTGGCCCTGTATTATCTTTTGATTTACTAGGCGGCTTACGCTGTTTCTTTTCTTCACGGTCTTGTTTATCCTGTTGGCGCTTGCGTTCTGTGGGAGAAATGTTGCCTGATTTTTTATCACGGCGCAAGTCAGAAGCCACTTTCTTTATCTTGGCTATCCCTTCATCACCAAGTAATACTTTCATGGTCTCCTTGGCCCCTTGTCTAACGATCATTTGTGACAGTATGAACATGCCAACAGCGCCACCAATTCCGACAACTAAGAAGAACAGAATAAATCCAGCCCTGCCTAAGATAGGTACGTCGCCGTGTTTCCATTCATCATCTGAATTACCGCTAGAACTGATTACTTCGCCATTCAATTCAATTTTATCTACTAAAACATATACAGATTGAAGGTTGCTGGTTCCGACATTTAATTCGCAATCGTTATTCAAAGTATGATGATATGATTGAGTGCCCTCTTTGTAAAAGCCTGTAGTTTGTGATTGACCATCAATGGTAAAGGCGCTACCGTTGACCAACGTCGGACTGATTAAATATCCATGAATAGTTATTGGTTTATGCCACTCACTCAGTGACTTGAAGCCGTCATTCAAATTTTCAGTAGTTGGAATAAGGCCCAGAATGTACCATTCTGATTCAGTATCTTGGTCGATTTCATCTAAATCTACTGTTCCTGCTCGGGTTACTGGCATCAATGGGATGTTCCATTGTTTTATGTCAATTCTAGCACCTTCACCGTCCTTGACATTGTTGGCATCGGCTTCTGACATCGCTTGGATGGCGACCGCAGCAGTTACTGCGGTATCCATTCCCCTTGCCCCGTCGATTGGGTCGTGAGACTCATACAACATACTGGCCGATAGGAAGCCTTGGAACTGAATTCGGTCACTAGCATTTTTACTTGGAGAAATCTCTTCTCCAACGTTACAACCAATCGGAGACAGATTCACAAAGGATGATTCACCGTCGCCAAGATTAGTCGTAATTGACGCCTCATCAGAAGAGAAATCAACATCGATACCAGCGTTGCCCCACTCAGCAGTATTAGCCCCTAAACATCCAGCAAGCAACATAGTTGCGACCAGTAACATGGCAAGGCGCGCTCTCCGCATATACCTAGGAGAGGGGATTTAGTTTGAGAACTCTTCCATTATCTAAACTGATTAAAAACAATAATTTTGGCGCAGAGAGAGGGATTCGAACCCCCGTGTCTTACGACAGTGGATTTCAAGTCCACCGCAATACCGGGCTATGCGATCTCTGCAATATGTTTGCGCAGATATTCCTCTTTCTAGTCTTTTGCCCTAATTAGCCGAATGATTTATTGTGACTCATTGGTTTGCTTTCGACCAATTCTAATGGCTGCTACAGAGATCGCGGCAATACTGGCGATTGTTGTGAAACCTGGGATGCCTTCACTGTCTGTGTTGACTAATCCCTCATCCTCGACAAGCATTCGTACATCAGAAATGAATTCTTCAGCATTCCAGTTATCGCCAGTCCAAGCAACTACTGGCCTTCTTTCAGTATCAAGTATGAAAGTGGTAGTTGAGTGGCCAACATTGTATTCTTCTACAATGTCTACTTGGACACAGGAAAGCATAGTGCCCTCTGGCCATTCATAGCCGTCATTACACATGCAATGTTTACCTGAACCGCTGCCCATTTCCCAACCGTTACCATTACACTCTTCTTGGTCATCCTCAACAAATACTCCCGGGATTGGAATTGCTGAATCTGCGGTGCTGTTTGGTGCCCAAGCAAGATAAGAAGGGGATTCAATAGAATCCATCCCAACTGCACTGGCTTGCCATCCCATTGAGGTTTCATTCCATTCATGAAGCTCCCACCACCATGAATAATTGTCAGCCGCTGGGTCTTCTTGGCCTACTGATTCGAGATAATGACCATATTGTGAATGGGGTGCAGAGAATTCAATTCCTGCACCATCGAAGGCCGCTGAGGTCAAATGCCAACCGTTTGAATTGTTGATTTGTTGGTGGTCGGTGGTATTATCTGGGAACACGAGTGAAACTGATGAGGTGTTTAGATCAGGCATCGGCAGTAGGCTTTCATCAGCCGTAGAAGCAATCCACGCAATGTTGTTACTTGCTGGAGTTGTTACCAAATCAACGCCTAGCATCGAGCCTTCCCAAGAAGAATCTGTAGTGTTAAAAGTCATTAGTTTCCACCACCAAGAGTAATCAGATGGTGCTTCAACACCAGCAATTCCACTAACAAATGTTCCGTATTCCGGATGAGTTGAATAATTTAATTGCCAATCTGCTTCAAATGCCGCAAACTTAGTTGTTGACCAAGCAGTTGGAATATTCATCAATTCGGTTGATACACCGGATTTGTTGACAAACGTGACAGTCGAATCTTTGGCTTGGTGACCGTTGATATCACCAATGTGCGCCTCAATAACGTTCTTTTGAACAACAAGACCAAAATTGGAGTATATGCTTTCCATGTCCGCTAAATCACCGGTTAGATGTGACCAATTGGCTTTGTGTAACTCAGTATATTCCTTCAAGCGCTCTGGAGTGTCATGTTCGGGGTCTACTGAGATTGAAACAATTGAAACATGTTCTTCATAATCTGCTCCAATGCCGGATTCTACTGACCGTAGTAATTGAGTGATAACAGGACAAACATCAGGGCACCGAGTAAAGATAAACGCCACAATAACTACATCGCCTCGTGAATCTGTAAGATTTACCTCCTGATTATTCTGATCGATTAAGCTGAAATCCTCAACAGGCGCTCTAGAAAGTTGGTAGCCCTTGTAGGCGGTAGCAGTTGGTATTGCTGAGGTAATGAATAGCGACACAACTAACAGTGCTAACAGTGACTTCTTAGACATCATGACATCTCCTATGGCGGAGTGTATATGAATTCTCCTTTTAGATATGTAATATGTGCTCATCTAGATGTGGCATAATCCCAGTCGGGAGTACACCATGATGGCAATTCAGTAATTGCTTCTGGATTGGAAAGACCGATCCCCCAAAGCATCAATAAAACGAATAATACGGGGAATAAAGCAGTTCTAGTGTAAATTCTAGGGTCACCTTTCAAATGCATGAAATATGCTGCAATTCCATATCCTTTGACAATTCCAACAACCACCAAAATAGTCCATACGGCAAATCGAGAGATTCTTATTTCAGTACCTGGCACTGTTTCGAAAAATACTGCCCCTACCTCAAATAAGGTAAAAACCATCAAGACGATAAAATTCCAAAAGTAAATGTCTTTGTTGCCCGGGAGACGCTCGACGATTGATTCGATTATTCCTGTTGTTTCATGTTCGCCCATAATATCACCTCAATACAAATAGAATGCGGGGAAGATAACTACCCAAGCCAAATCGACAAAGTGCCAGTA
>JAQXFJ010000287.1 GCA_029250385.1 Candidatus Poseidoniaceae archaeon
CGATCACTTGTATTGGCAAGGCCATGCATCACCGGGCATTTACGCTCGGGCTTGGCTCGAAGGTCGTTTGACTCACGAGCAAATGGAAGCCTTCCGCCAGGACACCGCCGGCAAGGGCCTTTCTTCCTACCCTCACCCTCGCTTGATGCCAGACTTTTGGGAATTCCCTAGCGTAAGCATGGGTCTTGGTGGCATGACTGCCATACACCAAGCAAGATTCAACAAATACCTCGAATCTAGAGGCCTGTGCAATACCACCTCATCTAGAGTATGGTACACGATGGGTGACGGAGAATCAGATGAGCCTGAGTCACTTTCTCAATTGTCTCTGGCTGCTCGAGAAGGTCTAGACAACATCATCATGACCATGAATTGCAATCTGCAAAGACTGGACGGTCCAGTTAGAGGTAACTCAAAAATTGTTCAAGAATTAGAAGGCAGATTTAGAGGTTCAGGCTGGAATGTCATCAAGGTACTTTGGGGTAGTGGCTGGGATGACTTGTTTGCTAGCGATACCAATGGTGCCTTAGTGGCTAGATTAGCCGCACTAGTCGATGGTGATGAGCAAAGAATCATGACTGCAGATGGGGCAATAATTCGTCAAGATTTGTTCAACACTCCTGAACTAGCCGCTTTGGTTAGCGATTATAGCGACGAAGATTTGGAAAACCTTTGCGAAGATGTTGGCGGCCATGATTTCATTAAGTTACATGCAGCATATGCTCAAGCAGTAGCCCACAAAGGCCAACCTACTGTAGTGATTATTCGAACAATCAAAGGCTACGGACTAGGACCTGCGTTCGCTGGAAGAAATACCACTCATCAAAAGAAGAAAGCCGATATGGATGACATCAAATTTATGCGCGATGATATGGGCTTATCATTTACTGATGAAGACCTAGAAAATTACCCATATGTTCATCCTAAAGATGTTCCAGACTTGGTCGCTTATGCTAAATCAAGGCGAGAACAGCTCAATGGTTTTGTGCCAAAACGAAACAAGTATCCAGTTGATATTGCTACCCCAGATCCCTCAACTTACGTCGAATTTGATGAAGGCACCAAAGGCAAAATGCAGGTTTCTACCACCATGGCATTTGTTAGATTAATGCGCTCTTTGATGAAATCAAAACCATTAGGCCCACGTATAGTACCAATCATTCCCGATGAGGCGAGAACCTTCGGTATGGATCCATTATTTGCTGAATTCGGTATCTACCATCCAGAAGGACAATTGTACAAACCAGTCGACCACAAAGTACTGATGAAGTACAAGGAATCGGCATCCGGTCAGTTGTTTGAAGAAGGTATCAATGAAGCGGGCGCAACCTCAACTTTCATTGCCGCAGCCACCTCATTTTCCACCCATGCTTGTATGACTATCCCGTTCTACATCTTCTATTCCATGTTTGGTTTCCAAAGAGTTGCTGACTTGATTTGGTCAGCCGCTGATCAACGTGCTAGAGGTTTCCTAATTGGTGCCACATCAGGGCGCACTACACTCAATGGTGAAGGTTTGCAACATCAAGACGGACACTCACTACTAATGGCGCACACCAACCCAGCAGTACGTGCTTGGGACCCAGCCTTCGCCTACGAATTAGCCACCATTATCCAATACGGCATCAAAGAGATGGTTGATGAAGACAAAGATGTGATCCATTATATCGCAGTCTACAATGAAAATTATCCAATGCCAGCCAAACCAAAATCGGCCGATGAAGGCATCATTAAGGGACTTTACATGCTACGAGGCGCACCAAAAGGCGACGGCCCTGTAGTGCGCTTAATCGGCTCAGGACCAATTATGCTGCAAGTATTAGATGCAGTTGAGAAGTTGGAAGAGTTTGGCGTTAGAAGCGAAATTTGGTCGGCTACTTCGTATGGTGAACTACGCCGCGACGGTCTAGAAGTTGACCGTTGGAACCGACTTAATCCGGGTAAAGAAGCCAAGAAGACTTGGACACAAACCCAACTTGGTGACTCAAAAACTCCAATTATTGCCGTGTCGGATAATATGGCTGCAGTACCAGATATGGTTAGAAAGTGGATGCCGGATAATTTCGAAATCCTTGGTACTGATGGGTTTGGTCGCTCAGATACTAGAGAAGCTCTGCGACGATTTTTCGAAATTGATGGTGTATCAATCACCCTAGCAGCATTATCCGGACTGGTTAGAAAGGGC
>JAQXFJ010000297.1 GCA_029250385.1 Candidatus Poseidoniaceae archaeon
CACTTTTCAGCATCCATTGCCGCTTGACAGCCCATTCCAGCGGCGGTAATTGCTTGTTTATACCTGGTATCAACTACGTCTCCCGCAGCAAATACTCCGTCTATTGAAGTCATTGTATGATGTTTATGAACGATATATCCATTCTCATCTGTTTCAATTTGCTCTCCAAGGAAAGCAGTAATCGGCTTGTGACCGATGGCGATAAAGGCACCGGTGGCGCTGATTTCTTCTGTTGAGCCGTCTCTTGGATCTTCAAGTATTGCGCCTGTTAGACCATTTTCGTCTGCCATCCATTCTTTTACTTGACTAAACGTCTTAATTTCTATTTTGTCATTATTGGCAGCTCTCTCGTACATTATGGTACTAGCTTTGAATACATCACGGCGGTGAATTAGTGTTACTTTCGATGCAAATCTGGTCAAGAAAGTAGCCTCTTCGCAGGCTGAATCGCCACCACCAATTACTAGAACTTCTTCATTTTTGAAAAATGCACCATCGCAAGTAGCACAAGTTGAGATTCCTCGGCCTTTTTGTTCTGCTTCTCCCGGAGCATTAAGCCAAATGGATTCTGCACCTGTTGAGATAATTATACTGTGAGTTAGGAATTCTTCTCCTTCAACAGTCACCTTGTAAGGTCGCTTTGACAAGTCAACGGATTCTACATTGCGGTCTTGCACCTCTAAACCAAATTTTTCAGCTTGCGAACGCAATTCCATCATCATTTCAGGACCGCCAATGCCCTCTGGATAGCCAGGGAAATTTTCAATATCTGAAGTCAACATAAGTTGGCCACCAGACATGTAACCAGCAAACATCAAAGGGTCAAGCATGGCTCTAGCAGAATATAGCCCCGCAGTATAACCTGCTGGCCCCGAACCAATAATCACTACGTTTCTAACCTCACTCATTATCTCACCGACAAGTCAAATAGGCAACAAGCACCTATTGAATCTTTACATCACAAAATTTCAATTTAGTCAGACATTCTACGAACGATTCATGCTAACAACGGCATTGACTGCAGCTCTTGCATGGGGCTCTAACCTAGGTTCAATGTGATGCTGTTCTGCACCTGGACCGATAATCCCCAACCCAATTGGTTTATTGAATTCTAATTGTAAATCTATTACGGACTTAATTACGCCATGACCCATTGCAGCACCATGTTGAGTTTCGCCTTTCTCTATAATCCCCAAACATATTGCTCCTTCGAGATTAGAATTTTTGGTGAAGGCTCTCTTTATCGCCAATGGAACTTCCATTGAGCCAGGTACCCATATTACTTCACTAACCTCTAAAGAATGTTTAGCAGCCTCTTCTCTAGCATAATTTAACATCAATTCAATCTCAGTTTTGTGAAATGAACCACAAACAGCTACTATTCCCATTATACAACACCTCTATCTTTCATCAATCGCTCAATCGTTTCTACGATTAATTGAGTATTACTATCAATTTCTAAATTTACAACATCGCCAACTTGCTTTGAGCCAAGAGTAGTGAGGCGTAGTGTTTCAGGGATTATGTGTAGATGGAAGATTCCATTTTCAACTTCACCAACTGTCAATGAAATACCATCAATGGCAATGTAACCTTTCTCTGTTAGATACTTGTGAGTTGAAGGCGATGCTAGAATACTGAAGGTCATTTGATCTCCTGATTGAGTTCGAGAGTGGATGATGCCTGTCGCCATTATGTGGCCTGATAGGATATGGCCCCCTATTTCATCACCAAATTTCAGGGAGCGCTCGATATTTACTGAACTTCCGACAGATAAATCGGCTAGGTTTGTCCGATTCAGTGTCTCGGTAATTATGTCAAACTTGACCTCCTCTCCATTAATTGAAACAACTGTTAGGCATACACCATTGATTGCTACACTGGCACCAATCTCAAGCGCCTCGACATTAGGTAAGTTAATACTAACTGACGCGACTGTGTTTGATTCACTAATTGAAACAATCTCACCAACTCCCTGTATTATTCCAGTAAACATATAACAGCCTCAGTTTTGTTTTTGCGATAATTGTAAAATTCTAGCAATTATTTTCCTAGTGCCATCAAGGTCATCGGTTAATCCTTCAACTCTTGTGACTTTGATATTTTCATAGCCCAGTTGGATGAGTTTTTGTTTTATTGAGTCCTCGGCGTGTTCTTGGTCGTATCCTAGCGCAATAACATCAGGATTAACGATCGGTAGGATTTCAAAAATTGATACCTCGGGTGAATTACCCACAATTGCCTCATCAACAGGTTTCAAACCTTCAACCATTCTCCTTCGGAGATCATGATTGGTTACTGGTTCATGTTTCCTAATCCGGACAGTATCATCATGGGCCACTACAACTGTTAGGTGATTACCTAAGCTTTTTGCTTGTTCCAAATAGTGTAAATGACCAGCGTGAAGTAGGTCAAAAACTCCAACTGCCATAACCTTCATTGGATTCTCTCCCGTTTAGTCCAGTATCATGCTACTGATGATATTACCGATTATTCTACTTGATGAATTGCGTTGATAATTTCTGCCCCTTCTAGGAAGGGAATACCCCTTTGCTGGGCCCATGTTCTTGCATCGCTTACTGAGAGTGCATGGTCTCCATCTGGTTCTAACATTTCAGCACCGATGACAACTGGTGTCACATTAGATAATCTTGCTAATCCTACTGCTAGTTCAGTATGACCTTGCCGCCTGACTAAGCCTCCAGCAGTTTCCCTACAAACAGGTATGTGGCCAGGAGTACGGAACTCTTTACCCAGTAGTTGTTTGGCTGCTGAAGAATCGGTGTCGTTTGAGAATATTTCCTTGGTTAGTTCAGCAAACCTGCGTGTAGTTAATGCCCGGTCCTTGTCTGTAATACCCGTGTACGTGTCCCGATGGTTTAGCGACAATGTAAAAGCTGACCTGGCATCATATCTTAGGTCATTGGTCACTAAATGCGAGAGTACATCGTATTGGCTGGTAAGTGCCTGATTTGTGTGGAGGTCTTGCAAGAAAGGTAGTTCAAAACGCTCTCCAACTTCGTCCCCAATGGCGAGAAATAACAGACCACCACAATCTTTTCTCAGTTGTCTCATAGTTTCTGGTTTTGCATACTCTGCAGCGAATAACAAATCTGTTTCGCCCTCACGCTTTTCAGAGTCAAAGAGGCATACTGGCATGCCTTTGGCGAATGCTTTAATCGCCGCTTCAATGGAATTGCCCATGAGGGTGGGTTGAACAACTCATTGATGAAGTGTCGCATATCATCACAACATAAAAATCCTCAAAAATCAGATTTCTTTTAATCATTTAACAGAAAGGTCTTATCATAGGGTGACCCTTGGCCTGAACCTGCGGGAGTGGGATGTATGCCAATTAAATTAGGACCTGCTGGAATTCCATTGTCATGCAAAGGAAGAACCATCGTCGAAGGAATGGATGACATCATCTCACTTGGACTGGAGACTATGGAAGTCCAAACAGTCCGTATGATTGCTCCACAACACTTCGAACAGTATTGGCAAGCAGGTGTTTTGGCTAACAAAACTGAATTTGAAATGAATATTCACGGTCCTTACTATTCTGAGTTACTAGGCGACAAAGTCGAAAGAGGACGATCTCTGACCAAAATAGAATCTACTCTACAAGCTGCTAAAACAATTAATGCAAGACATATTACCCTCCATGCAGGACACTACGGTGACATGGGTAGAGGTGTGCAAGCAAACGAACAACTGGCAAATATCTTCGCTGGAATTGTTGAAAGAGTTCACGAGATTTGGCATGATGATGAGGACATATATCCGGTATTTCCATGGCTTAAAGATGGTACACCGTCAAAGATCGGCATCGAAACCTCTGGCCGTCAAGAATTGTGGGGCAGCCTAGAAGAAGTTTTAGAAGTGGTAAATCACGTAGAAGGAACTGTTCCTGTACTCAACATTGCTCACATACATTCTAGAGGCCATGGCAGCATGAGAACCTCAGAAGATTACGGAGAAATGTTTGACCAAGTCAGAGAGACTATCGGAACCAAGGAGTTTTATTGCCACTTTTCTGGTGTCGAACATCGAACTGGTAACGCAATGCATTACACTCAAATAAAGAAATCAGACCTTAATTTTGAGCCACTTGCCGAATTTATTGTTGAAGAAGGTGGTTGGCTAGACATCACTTTGATTTCTGACTCCCCGCTACTAGAACACGATGCAATGTACATGTTACAAAACATCGAAAAGGCAAGACACAAGCAATTAGAGCGCAAAGCAAGAGAGGATCGTCGAAGAAGCCTAGCAGCCCAAACAGGCCGTTCTACTGAAGAAATTGCGGCAAGGGAATTGGAAATTGCCAACGCAAGAAACCAAGCACCAGAACCAACTCCTGAAGTGGCAAAACCTGCAGAAACTGTTGAACAGAAACCTGCTAAGGAAGAAAAGGAACCTACTAAGGAAGAAAAGAAACCTGCTTCAAAAGCCAAGAAAGCCGGCAAATCTACCAAGAAGCCTGCATCAAAGGATGATAAAAAGGCTGAGGCAGAGGTATTTGACTTCGAAGAAGCTGATGAGGACCTTTTCTGACCTCGTGATTTTCCAAGCATAACCAAATCAATATTTTTCTGCGTTATTATCGGTAACTAACATAAGCGAAATACAAATCGCAAGATTTGGTCATCATGGCACACATAGCGATTCTTGGTCTTGGAAATTGGGGTACTGCGGTCGCAAGAATGTGGCTTTTGGATGGTCATAAAGTAAAAGGCTGGACTATTGAACAAGAAGTCTATGAATCAATTACCATGGATGGAATAAATAAAAAGTACTTACCAGACCATTCTGTTGAAGGATTAGAAGCAACTATGCGTATAGATGAAGCACTGGAAGG
>JAQXFJ010000304.1 GCA_029250385.1 Candidatus Poseidoniaceae archaeon
CAAGTGCTTGGCGCTTATCATGACCAGGCATTAAGGCGGCATGAAATTTCTTTTTTCATTTAGCTCAATCGAGTTGTAAATCCGGGTCTAGGTGTGAAGATACTAAATCACTTAGAATACTTCCCAATTGGGTTTGGTGATGAGTTGGCGCGTGTAAAACTAGATTAGGGAATTTATCACCAAGTTGCCTAATGTTCAAGTTCGTATACTGGGCATGTAAAGTATAGATAAAACCGGTGATTACTGAAACCATTAATGCCAAATTCCAAGCTACTGAGCCTGATTTAGTCGCAGTGGCGAGTACAATCATAGAAAATGAAACGCCGACTAATACAGTGCTAATCAAATTGTATCTTCTGTGGTCCCTTAGGCCATCGATGATTCGGTCAATTCCTGGCTGAACTCGTAAAGTATGGCGCTTTCCGTCTGAAAAACCACCTTGCTCACGCAGGGAAAGTCTAGCTTGCATAGCATGCCAAGCAGATTCAACAGCAATAATGTTAGGAAGTATGGCAAATAATGCCGGTATTGGCAAAAATATTACCACCCAATTCAAATCTGAAATCTGAGACGGGAAAAATACCCCCAGCATGGCGATGAAGGATAGTAATAAACCAACAATTGAACGCCAGTATATCAAAAACCGATTGCGAGCAAAGTTACCGACTAATTTACGACGGTTTTCTAATTGCTTCCATTGAAACCTAGTCTTTTCTAGTGGATCCTCTATTCTTTCGAAACCATGGCCATATGGATCGGGCAACTCGAGAGCCGACTCGGAATCCTTAGACTGTTTCTTGGCCATGTTAACTACTCCTGCGTATGCTTACACTTTTACTGATTGCCTCATATTATACGAACATTGAGCATTTTTGAGCGGGCGCGGCAGGATTCGAACCCGCGATCTTCGGCTTAGGAGGCCGACGCATTATCCAGCTGTGCTACGCGCCCAGCCTTTCCAGTTGCATACTCATGATGAGTATTGCTATTAATTTGCTAATTCAGAAATTTGAGCGACATCTAATAAAAAACGCTCTAATACAATTCTTGGTTGTGAAGTTTTGAAGACTGAGACTTCGCATTTAGCCAAACTTATCATAATCTCAGAGAGCAACTTATCGCCAACATTCATTCGACCCTCGGTTAACAAGATATGCAGATGCTTGACTATATCTTCAGCCTCTAGGTTTTGTTTATCCATGATTTGATCTAGTAAGCCCATAGCACCTTTTAGAGACCTAACATTTCTACCATTGGTCTTTTCCCAACGCCAATCATGTACTTTACCTCGCATGGCTTCTTCAAGCATAAGTTGAATCTCTCGAATCTTGGTTGAAGCAACTAGTTCTTGTAGATTATGACGATTGTCTAACAAATCTCTTTTTCCCATCAATTCGAGTATGAATATTGCTTTACGCAAATTGCCGTTGCTAACGTGCGAGATATCGCCAACAACTCCCCTCGCACATTCCAGTTTTTCCAGTTCAACAAATTCTTGTAATTTGGCTTCAATCTGTTTAGATGAATATCTAGAGAAGCGAATGTGTTGAGTTCGGCTTCGTAGTGCCTCAATTAATCGAGAAGGGGTTGTCGTAGTAAAAATAAACCTCGAGGTTAAACTACTATGTTCCATCATTCTTCTCAAGTATGCTTGGCGTAGATTGCCCAGATAATCTGCGTCCTCGATCACTATGATTCTCGACAATTGAATCTTACCATCTCTCTTGGTGTTAAAAGTCTCACCGCCCGATGGTGGCCCCGTATCGTTTGGCACGTCGGCTAAGGATTCGGTAAAGATGTCTAAACTAGTTAATCCCGCCAAAGAGCTACTCGACCCGCTTGGTCTTAGAAACTCCTCAAATTTTTTCATCGCGCCGGGCATTCTCGAAAGGTCTTTTGCATTGAGGATATGCGTTGTTGCTTTCCACCCCGGACCCAATAATTGTCTCGCCACTAAGCGCATTGCTGCAGTTTTCCCAACGCCACTGGGGCCTGAAAGAAGTAGGTGCGGAGGGTTCGTTCCTGTTGAAGCGTTTTCCAGTGTATCTATGATACTTTCAGTAAATATTAACTCGGAAAATTTAGTCGGGGCTTTTGACTCTAGCCACGACGTCATAAGACAATTTACCAGGCGGCGGTTATTCAATTATCCGCGTTGTCTTCACTCGGCTATGAGTTTCTTAGTACCGGTTCTACGAAGTTTCATAAAAATTCTTGAACCACACGCTTTGCAACTAATTCCATTACGCTCTCTGTGAAACGATTCTATGCTGCCACATACTGCGCATTTGTAATCTACTAGTTCAACCATAGTACTCAACTCAAGCCACCCGACTACTCTTCCTTTCTTAACCTGTTTGTCGCGAGTTGGATTTATGCGATGCTAAAAAGCAGCATTTTGGGAGGTTTGGCGCCCACTCCGGGAATTGAACCCGGGTCGCAGGAATGACAATCCTGCATGATAACCTCTACACCAAGCGGGCGTGTTCATGGTATCCGGAGCGCAACCGCTATTTAAGCCGCGCCATGTGGGTCGAACGGGGAGTAACTAGATGGCGAACAAAAAAACCTCGGCTGAAATGGCTAGAGAACAATCTGAACTTGCTAAAGTGGAAGG
>JAQXFJ010000307.1 GCA_029250385.1 Candidatus Poseidoniaceae archaeon
ATGGCCATTAATCCCGAACTTGATGAGTTACTCAATCGACACCTAGACCAGAGTAAATTCATCGCTTGGCGGGATGGTAAAACTGGTTGGCCGTTTTTTGATGCATGTATGAGGTCTCTTGCCGCGACTGGTTGGATTAATTTCCGCATGCGGGCGATGTTGCAATCAGTGGCATCCTACACTCTATGGCTGCCTTGGCAGGTTACAGGTGCTCATTTGGCCAATTTATTCATGGATTACGAACCAGGGATTCATTGGTCACAGGTTCAGATGCAATCAGGAGTTACCGGAATTAATTCTGTGCGGGCTTATTCTGTTAGTAAGCAATCTACTGATCACGACCCCAATGGTGATTTTATTCGCCGATGGGTGCCTGAATTGGGTGAGGTTCCAGCAGAACATATTCACCAACCTTGGATGATGTCAAAGGCTGAACAGGAGCAATACAACTGCCAGATAGACCTAGACTATCCAGCACCGATAGTTGATGAAAAGGCTGCGAGAAAAACTGGGATTAGTATGTCATACAAGGCTAAAGGCGATATTGGAGTTAGACGCCGAGCCAAGATTGTTTTCGATATCCATGGCAGTCGTAGTCGCAGTCGTCAGTCTAGCAGAAGCAGAAAGTGATTAGTTCAAATCACCTGAATGTAGAGGGAAAAACGTCTCTGTAGGCATTATTGCGCCTAAAGTTCAAGTTCACAAGCGGAGGCCAAATCGTTTCATTAGCGAGTGTTAATGGAAACTTATCATCAAGGCTTAATGATACCCTTTTTGTTTGAAAGAAATATAAGCAATTGGAACCTAGGATTGGTATGCAGAAGATAAGTAAGACCGTTTTGTTGACTTTTCTCATGATTATTCTTGGACTATCAGCAGCCACAAACTCGCTGAATGAATCAACTGAAACTACATCGCTTGACGACGTTTCGGCGCCGCAAGAAGTTATTCGTTCTCTCAGTTCCTTGAACGTACCCGGTCACCAAGAAGGTTCTATTTACACCGAAGCAACAATTTCCGCAGGAGCATACAATACCTGCGCAATTCTTGACAACAGCCTGTATACTGGCACAGCATCCTGTTGGGGAGATGGTTTCACAAATGCTCTGGCAAATGGTGGAACAACTAGTACAAGCGTACCCACAGAAACTGATGACTTCGGCCTAAGAAGCCCAGTATCAATCAGTGTTGGGTATCAACATGGATGTGCCATTCTTGATGACGGGTCCGTTTCTTGTTGGGGGGCTGGGAATGTTGGACAGATTGGTAATGGATTAGGCGGTCAGGGTGGTTCTGACCCATCTCTTACAAGACTCTCTCCAGAGCCAACAAGCGGTTTTGGTCAAGGGAGAACAGCCGTGGCAATTTCTGCAGGTTCAGCACACACATGCGCTATTCTGAACACAGGAGAAGTCTCATGTTGGGGTTATGGGGATGCTGGAAGACTCGGCCATGGAAGTACTTCTTCCATGAATATCCCTACAGAAACAGCCTCTTTAAGTCCACACCAGGCAATAGCAATTTCTGCTGGATACGATCATACCTGTGCTATTTTAGATAACGGAGAAGTGTCTTGTTGGGGTATGAATAATTACGGACAACTTGGAGATGGTACTACAATTAACAGAAATATTCCTACTCAAATACAGGTATCCTTAGGCAGTAAAGCAGTAGCAATTTCTGCAGGTGTGAGACATACTTGTGCTATTTTAGATAATGGTGAAGTTTATTGCTGGGGTGATAACCAATACGGCCAGCTTGGAGATGGCAATGAAGGCTTTGATAGTGCAAGCCCTATTCCAACCTTGACCTTGGGCACTAATCGTGATGCAATAGCGATTTCTGCAGGAAGGGACCATACTTGCGTCATCCTTGACAATGGAGATGTCTCTTGCTGGGGAAATTCAGGTTTTGGTGCTTTGGGTAACGGAGATGATGCCGATAATATTTATTCATCTCCAACACTCACAAACAGTTTAGGTACAACGGCTAACCCTAGAACTGCTGTTGCCATTGATGCTGGTTGGTATCATACTTGTGTTATCCTTGATAACGGAGATCTCTCATGTTGGGGCTTTTCAAATGCAGCCACAGGTTCTTCTTCTACGCCAAATTTAGTCACGAATTTGGGCACTAACTCTAATCCTCAAACTGTTGCGCTTGCTGAAGGCGATTTTGATGATGATGGGATATTGAATATATTTGAATCCATTCAACCTTCTCTTGTTTCATGCTCTGCTGGACAATATGGATTTTACCTATGTGTTGATGCGCCTGCTGGAAAGTATGTTCAACTTGGAACTGCAAGATACGCTGATAATTGTTTAGCAGGAACTTACAATACGAACACAGGTTCTACTGCTTCATCAGATTGTATAGATGCCGATGAAGGACATTATGTTGAACGAACTGGCCAAGCATCTCAAACTGCATGTTTAGCAGGAACTTACAATCCAGGCACAGGTTCTACTGCTTCATCAGATTGTGTTGTTGCAGATGCAGGACATTATGTCGACCAACCGGGTCAATCATCTCAAACTGCATGTTTAGCAGGAACTTATCAAGCAGACACAGGGCAGGATGATTGTGATATTGCAGATGCAGGACATTATGTTGATCAAACCGGTCAATCAAGTCAAACAGCTTGTTTAGCAGGAACTTACAATCCAAATACCGGTTCTACAGCATCTACAGATTGTATTGTTGCAGATGCAGGACATTATGTCGATTTGGCCTTGGGAGTAGGCCAATCATCTCAGACAGCTTGCTTAGCAGGAACTTTCAATCCATACATTGGTTCTTTTAACTCAACATATTGTTTGGTTGCAGATGCAGGATATTATGTCGAACAACCAGGTCAACCATCTCAAACTGCTTGTTTAGCAGGAACTTACCAAGCAGACACAGGGCAGGATGATTGTGATGATGCGGATGCAGGTTACTACGTACCATTAAATGGACAGAGTTCTCAAATTGCTTGTTCTGCTGGTACTTTCCAGTCCAGTACTGGCAGTTATTACTGTGATGATGCTGAAGTCGGATATTATGTGGATTTAACAGGCCAATCAACACAAGTACAAT
This sequence comes from Candidatus Poseidoniaceae archaeon, assembly GCA_029250385.1. GTDB lineage: Archaea > Thermoplasmatota > Poseidoniia > Poseidoniales > Poseidoniaceae > MGIIa-L1. The sequence goes on from JAQXFJ010000307.1 coordinate 3,082, forward strand.
GCTCACCTGGATACACAACAATTACTACACGTAGCACTACACCATACCAATGTCTTTCTGATTATGACGGTGACACAATCATCGATGTTTTTGACAGTGATGATGATGATGATGGT
>JAQXFJ010000316.1 GCA_029250385.1 Candidatus Poseidoniaceae archaeon
ATTTCGGCGGATCTAACCTTATTGGCGCTTTACTTTGTGGTAACTCCAAAGGCATGGCAGTTGCTGATATTGCTACCGAATCTGATATCGACCTACTCACTTCCTACGGAGATGTCGTAGTCATGGAAGGTGGAGTAAATACTGCTGGTAATCTATTACTGGCCAACGAAACTGGTGTTGTTGCCTCTCCAAGTATCCCTGAAGATGGTCTCGATATTATATCGCAAGTTATGAAAGTCAATGTGGTTGCTACAACCATTGCTGGTCAAGATGTTGTAGGTAGCCTTGGGGTTACGAATGATCAAGGCATATTACTTCATCCTGACGTAACTCCAGATGAGGTTATGCTTATTCAAGAAGTTATGAAGGTACCTCCAATGGTTGGTACAGCTTGTTTTGGCTCACCATATGTTGGTGCGGGTATATGTGCTTCTAATGACGGTGCAATTGCCGGTAATGAGACTACAGGTCCTGAAATGAATCGTATCGAAGACGCCCTAGGATTCCTTTGATTGCTTGTGAAATGTTCAAAGGCCTATTTGATTCAAGGGTAAACATGGGCGAGATGCTATACCAAGGGAAAGTAAAACAAGTTTGGTCAACCGATGATCCAGATATCCTAGAATTCAGATTTACAAATCAAATTTCTGTATTTGATCAAATTATACCATCATTGATTCCTCGTAAAGGTGAATCACTTAACAGAACTACTGCTCATTGGTTCAAATTGATTGAACAAGAAGGAATCTGCGGCACTCACTTAGTAGAAGTAAATGCGGCAGACAGATGCTTGGTAAGGAAAGTGGAAGTTATCAAAGAACCTGGTGCAATACCTCGGGATATGGAATGGGTATTTGTCCCACTCGAGATAATCTGCCGACATTACCTTTCAGGGTCTGCATGGCGTCGGTTTCAGCGCGGTGAATTAACACCTTAGCAGCTTGGTGTTGTAGCAGACTGTCAATACGGTGCAAAACTAAGTAAACCATTTTTGGAAGTCACTACAAAGTTCGAAAAGTTTGATAGAAACATTACCAATGAAGAAGCTCTAGAGATTTCTAACATTACACCGGATGAGTTGAATGAAATATTTGATGTTGTGCTAAAAGTAGATGCTCTTATAGAAAGAGAGGCCGCTAAAAATGGCCTAATTCATGTGGATGGGAAGAAAGAGTTCGCACTTGGGCCTAATCGAAAAGTCGTGCTTGTCGATACTTTTGGAACTTTAGACGAGGACCGATGGTGGGATGCAGCAGCATATGAAGACGGTGAATGTATCGAACTGTCAAAGGAATTTGTTAGAACTCACTACATTGGAACTGGCCATCAAGCGGAATTAAAGCAGGCCAGAGATACTGGTGCCGAGGATATACCTATTCCAGAATTGCCACAAAGTGTTATTGATGATACAGCCCAATTGTATGCTTCAATGTATGAGAGACTAACTTCACAAGAGTTCTAATTATGAATGTGCTCGGTGCATGACGCCAGAATCTCGACGTTCTGCTGCCTTTATCATCGATAAAAGGTGTTTAATTGCGTCCCTCACACCACCATCTAAAGGCTCATCTGACGCAACTGACCAATTACGTCCCCCTAGTAATTTTCTTAATTCTACAACTTCTTCAAAACTTAGAAATCCGAGGATATTCATTCCTCCCCGTCCACCATCATATCTTGGTGAGTCATAATTATCCAGTGTAT
>JAQXFJ010000250.1 GCA_029250385.1 Candidatus Poseidoniaceae archaeon
GCCACCCCCCATTCTCCTGTTCATTGCCAATTGTTGCAATTAATTCGCCTTTTTTAATGGCTTTTCCAACATTTATCGTTGCCAACGATTCAGTAGAAAGATGTCCGTGCAGAACCCAGAATATCCTCATTTCGCCGAGTTCTGTTGAGTCTACCGTCCTTGGTAATCTCAACTCATGCTGGGTGATGATAGTTGGTCCGTATGAACCTGCTTCAGGATTTATTCCCACGCTATGGACTACGCCGTCGGCAAATGCGTAAACGTTGGTATGTACCGGTGCCCCAATATCAAGTCCAACATGTAAATCACGTTCACCTGAAAATAAGTCAGTAGTATACATTCCAGGTCTGTATTCATCATAACGTCCAACTTGATAATCAAACGGGCATTGCCAGTTGGAATTTGGACCTTTGGTAAAGTCAAAAACCCAATAATCATCGGGGAGCATAACTACTGGATGAAACTGTGATTCTCTTCCGACCATACCTATCCTAACAGGTAGATATTTTTGATTCTTGGCCGAAAAGTCAAGACCTAGTTGCCTTAGGACATTCTATGCTTGTTGCCTACTGTGTCCTGTTGGCAATCAGTATTATTCCAGGCTACGCATTATGTAAAGTGCTTGACGGAACTGCCGATAACCTCCGGAAATCAATGCTAAGCCCAGCCTTAGGATTGTTGCTAATATACGGCACCTGCGGAATTGTGTTAATCTCAGGGCTCTGGACTTGGGAGCTTGCTTCAGCAGGTATTTTATTGTTGAATACATTAGGAATTGCTCATCTTAAAAGACGAGTAAATATCGACAACGGTTTGACACAATGGCAGAAACTTGAAGCGGCCATGCACGGGATGATATTACCTAGCGACGACCAAGAGATTACTGATGAAGTTACCACCCAACGATGGTTTCAATCACACCGTTCAAAATATAATTATATAATCGGTGGGATTTTAGTATCTAGCATTGCTATGTTGCCATTAATCCAAGAGTTACCGTTTGGTGTGGATTGGATCGGTTTTGCAGTACTAGCAGGACAAATAGCCGAAAATGGTAGTTTGGTATTAACTGGAACAAATGAGGGTTTTTGGACTTATCCACCGGCTTTTCCGGCATTGGCTGCATGGCTACAGGAAACTATCGGAATCGATTCTGGTACTGCGGTATTCCATCTAGGCCATTATACTCTAGCAATATTGATAATTGGTCTTGCTGGGGCAATGGACCATCATGGTTCAGGAGGACATTTTTTTATTGCAGTGGCCCTTGGTTTTGGCCTTTTTGCCAAAACTTATGATTCTGGATTCCCAACAATCGCCAGCCAGTTGGGACTAGTTGTTGGCCTATTGGTGTTGCTTAGACCATCTTCAAACCGAGGGACACACCACACTAGAGGTTTTATTATTGCCGTTTCTTGTGTTGCGCTGATTCACCCCACTGGGGCAATATATCTCGGAATTTTAATGGCTGCCCACATAATAATCGGTCTTAGTTTACGAGCGGAATATGGAGAAAACATCCAAACATTATTTTTTGCCTGTTCAATATTATTGACTATCGCTGTTGGTATTTCGATTGTATTCTTGGCACCAAGGATGCTGAATGAAGCTGTTTTTGCCGAATACGGGTGGCAAGGAGGCAAACCACTGCTTACCTATAACGGGGCATTACTAGTATTTGCCACAATTGCCGGGTTTAAATTACGCCGAACTGTTGAAGCCCGATTGCTTATATTATGCACTGCTATGTTGTGGGTGCTAAGTTCAATACATATAATTGAAGGATTACAAAGTATTCCGGTACTATCTCTGTTATCTTACACCTTGTATTCTATGGGACTACACGCGTTTCATGTTCCACTTGCTGCACTAGTTGCGCTATGGATTAGCCCTTCAACAAAATTGACCGGTGTAGATGAACAGGTGGGATTATTATCTATTGGCTGGGACCCCACTATTAGAGAAAAGTTAGCAAAAATACTCAGTGCATCAGTACTAGTTGGCATACTATTGGCCAATGTAATAGTGATTCAAATATCTCAGCATGAGGAATTAAGACCGATCACTAATGGCGATTTAACTCTACGGGAGCACTTAGAAACATTACCCAGTGGTAGCATAATATACACTGAAAATAATCATTGGGGACATTTCTATGACGCCCCCGCAAATGTTGCGACAACCAGCATTCCAACCCTTGGTTTAGTTAATGTAAAATCTTCAATACATCCTCTGGCCACATCTGGAATTTTGCACGATAACATCACTAAAATTCAGCAATTAGGCATTGATTACGCAATAAGTTCGCCAATCGGTACAATCGGTTGGAAATTGGCAGAGTCTAGATATTGGAGTGTAATTGAAGAAGTGGATGGCAGTAGATTATGGCAATTTAATTTACAAGGAGATTCCAAGCAAGCAATGCTTGCTCCAGTAAATGAAGAGTCTTGCCTGAATGGGTGCGAGATGAGAGTAGATCCCTGGCGCGACCATCGTTTCAAATCAATCACCAATATGAACCCAGATTATCGAGCGTTTATTGAAGAAGGCTCGGATTCTTCTATATCATTTGACTTACCTAGAACTGCTTTTACTAATTCTAACGCTTGCTTATTTTTTGAATCAGTTGGTAATGTTGAAGCTTTTTCTTTACAATTGCCTGCAGATAGTATCCAAATTGATGCTTCAGATGCTGGATGGCACAGTGAATGTTTCATGATTAATCAAACAATAAACCAATTAACAGTACAAATTCAGTGGGACAGCGATACTAAATCAAGTTCATGGATAAATCCAACTGGGCTTTCTGGACGTGGTGACAGAGTGTTTGATGTAACTGGAATAAGAATACATTGGTTGGAAATCGACATTTAATGGCTAAAAACGACGAAGGCATCAAAACTAACTTAGCGGTGTCTAGGCTGATGAAGAGCCTTGTAGTCATGCTCCCCACCTTAGACGAGGAGTATGGGCTACGTAGTGTACTGCCAGAAATACCTACACGGAAACTAGAACAAATGGGTTGGAAGGTTAAAGTCTGGGTTGTTGATGGTGGAAGTGAGGACCAAACTATTGCGGTTGCTAACCAGCATGGGTGTGAGGTGGTCAATCAAGCAGGGACAGGAAAAGGTG
>JAQXFJ010000328.1 GCA_029250385.1 Candidatus Poseidoniaceae archaeon
GAGAACACTACAGGACAACTATTATTGCCTTGAATTAGCAATCGGCCATCGACAAATAATCTTGATGAGGTGGATAACTCAACTGTAGTACAAGGAGAAATTACTAGTTCATCAGTGACACTAACTGTGTAAGATTCGGTTAGTTGAACTAGCCCATTCCATGTTGTCTGAGCTTTTGTTGAAGCATTGTTCTCAACATTATTGTCAAGGGTTCCTGAATCAACCGGTAAGTTGGTTAATGGTGTCAAAACTAGGATTAATGTCATTAATAGCATGGAGAATTTTACCCTAATGACACCATCCATAAATTCCGTTGTACAGTGTTACTTTTCAATGGTTCGGATAATTGGGCATGAGGCTAAATCACAGCCAATTTAGATAGCAAGCAATAAGAAATTGGTTGAATTGGGCAGTTCATGCCTGAGGCGTTTGTCTTGTTCAAAACCCTACCTTCAAGGGAACGTGATGTGTATCTTACATTAAGTAATCATGAATCAGTTGTAGAAGTACATGCTCTGTATGGCGAATATGACCTCATTGTGAGAGTAAGTTCCAGTGAATCTGGCAAACTATCAGGTATGCTGATGAGCGACTTTAGGCAAATTGACGGAGTCAAAGATACTCAGACTCTAATTGCAGTAGAATATTAGGTGATTATATGGCGATTGGATTTGTATTGATAACAACTGAACCGGGACAGGAAAAAATGGTTAGAGACGCCCTAGAATCAATTGATTTAGTAACCTCTGGGTGGATGTTATTTGGCGAATATGACTTAATTGCTAGAGTCCAGGCTGATGACGAGTATGATTTGACTAGATGCATAGTAGAAGAGATAAGACCGATGAAAGGCATTGTCGATACTAAAACTCTAATCGGTGCTGAACTTTAGAGCATTGAATGTAATCTTGACTCTAATTCTTTTGCAGCATTATGGCAACCTGCTTGTCTATACCTAGCTATCGATTCATTCAACGATGATTTTTGAGAGTTCTTACCAATCTGTGATTTGGCTAACCACCATCTTGCACAATAGCGTAATGCTGGACTTGACCTTGGCAATTGATTTGGTTTAGTTAATTGATTGAACATCTTTGATGCTAGGTCTAAATTGGTGTTAATTAGTGATTCAATTAATTTTAATTTCAATGATTGGGACATTAGAATATTATCGATAATTGCACAATTAGATTGGACCATTGCTACAACTGTGGATAAATCACTTATCCCATTAACATACTCATAAATTTTTATTTTCGTCTGCATACTAAGATACACTGGATCACGATTATGCTCAATGCTTTCTATCGAGGTTAGCAGATTAACAGCATTCGCTAGGTTCTTTTCATCAAGTGCTAAAGTAAATTTAATCATTGTAACAGCAACTAATATGATGTTTCTATTTGCCAAATCTGAGAAATCTAATCGACTCAAATAAGAATTAACCTTACTAATTATTTCATCTTCTAACTTCTGATTTGGCAATCGATCTTCTAATATTTGAGTCGCTAATGAAATTAGTAATTTATTTGCCTCAAAGGTGGATTGAGTGGCGATTAAGTGTTCCGTTATTTGCTCGCAGTGCTCTAACCTACCCTCTAATTTAGCGAGCATGAAGTCAATCTCAAGCTTATTATTACCAGATAGAAATTCTATACTTTGCTTTACGTAATCTACTTCATACCTATCTGCTGCTATTTTGCAGGCAATATATCTCAATGATTCATTTTGCAAATCTTGCTCAATTAAGTCTTCAATTATAACAGCCAATGCCGCTGAATTAAGTTCAATAACCTGCTCTAGAGAATCTGAAATTTGCTCGACAAAACTATCTGGCGCAGATTTAGATAGATGATATAAATAATTAATCATATTTCCATCAGTTGAGATATTTTTCCAGTGTTGGCATAGCTGTGCATGAATTTGTCTAGTTTCCTCCTTTGACAAGTTACTGCGAGTTACATTTCGCACTAAGTGCTGTAATTCCACAGCAGATTGTTTATACCACTTTAGGAGACTTTGCATATCGAATTTGTCTATTTGAGGTTCGATAATTGAAAATTCAGACTTGACTGGATTAGGTTCTAGAGACATTTGCGTGAGCAAATTTTTATCATCCTCACTGATGTTTTTCAAAACAACTTTATTGACATAATCAATGATGTCTGTAGATGACTCTGGTGCTCCAAAACTTGGGTCATACAACTTCAATGCCAGTGGATGTTGGCCTAATTTTTCACAAATGTTTACCCTTTTGGAAAATTCAATGTCATCTCCAAGCATTTGACAGCAGGAATCAACATCCAATGATTCAACTTTAAGTTGGTCAAAACCAAGTTCCGAATCTAAAGTATCGCGAGAAATTAAAATAAATTTTGTCTGGCTATTTTGGCTAATTCCTTCGACTAAATCCTGTATTTTTCGGTAATGTCTACCATCAATTAAGTGAAAATCATCAATTACCAAGACCTCTTCAAGATTCGAAAAAGCCATAGAAATAGATTCTATGTCACGGGGAGGCATGGTCGTAAAGCTCCACGCTCTACATATTTCCAAGTAATCAGTAAATTCGTTGGCTGATGCCCATCTTACCGAGGTTTTGCTGCCATAATGAGCCGCAATTTTACGCACCAAAACCGATTTGCCAATGCCGGGCATACCAGTGATAACCAGGGATTTTTCGGTTAGAATATCCAAGGCTTGAGAAAACTCAGCATCACGTCCAAATATTTCGATTAGTTCAGGTGGATTGCCAAATATTTCTTTTGCCTTCTTTGGAGATATATCATCAACGACAAGTTGTGAAAGATGTTCTCGGCCTGAGGCTGAAAGGTGGTAAACTTGCCTCCTCCTTGAACCGCCTCCAATGACGTGAGCCATTCTTTTCATCACAAACCCATGTTCCTCAATTATTCTTAGTGGTATATTTAGGGCAGAGCGGACCACACCAATTCCTTCAGCAATTCCTGGAAGGGATAAATCCCGACTAACATCCCAAGACTTTTCCAAGCTAGATGGATATTCATTCAACCATTTCAGTATTCTTAACTGAGGTTGAGTTAGCATGTTGCTCACTACTGCGAGGTGATATGGGTTATCAATTGAATGTAACAATGTATCTGCTCAAATTTGATGGTTGGCCTTTTGAGGTGGCACCTTGAGGGAAAACCATGGCGGTGGAATTGTCTTCAATATCATTGCCAAAAAAACCGGGAGTATACTTGTTCAAAAACCTGAAAGGTCGCGTATTGTATGTTGGAAAAGCGACCAAACTGAGTGAACGCATAAGGTCTTATTTTGCCAAAAATCCTGATCGGGCAATGATTCCTGAATTAGTCAAAAAGTCGGATGATATTGAGTGTATAGTTACTGCCTCCCCACATGAAGCACTTATTTTAGAAAGACAATTGATTAGAGAACACAAACCAAGGTATAATTCCATGCTAAAGGATGACAAATCCTTTCCATACCTGGCACTTACCAACGAAGATTTGCCAAGAATCCTATACTCTAGAAGACCGCCAAAAAATGCAGTTATTTGGGGTCCATTCCCAAATGCAGGTGCAGCAAAGCAGGTGATGAAACTACTTAGGCGCCAATTCGGTCTTCGTGATGAGAAAAATAACATTCCATTTGGCTATCTTGACTCTGGCAATGATGATGATTATCGTCAGCGGATTTTGGCAGTAAAACAAATTCTAAACGGTAATGCTAGTTCATTGATTGAGACATTAACAAAAAGAATGGATGACCATTCTGAAAATTTAGAATATGAGGTTGCTGCAAGACAAAGAGATTTAATCAAAGCAATTCGAACTACTACAAGTCAACATATTGTCTCAAGTAAAGTTTATCGCGATTGTGATGCAATAGGATTTGCCAGTGAAGGCGATTTAGCAGCAGTTGTAGTATTACATGCTGACGATGGAGTAGTAAAAGGTCAAGAATCTTGGCAAATGATACATCGGGAAGATATTGGAGAAACAATCTCTATGTTTGTTTCAGATCATTATGCCAACAGAATCCCTCCGAAATTACTGCTAACTCCAACACCGCTATTTGACGGGGTTGAAGATTGGTTGCAAACCAGAAGAGATTCGGCGGTCGAGGTAAGAAACCCATCAAGAGGAGATTTGGTTACCTTGATGAAATTAGCATCACAAAATGCCGAAATACAATTGATAAGATTTGTCAATAAAACCAGTGGTTCTCTAGAAAAACGTGCAGCGGACGATGGGGCAAAACTACTGGGAATGCAACAAATGAATCACATTGTATGTTTTGATATGGCGCAGATTCAAGGTGAACATCGAGTCGGCGCTAGCGTTTGTTTCAAAGACGGCAGGCCATCTAAGGAAGATTATCGTAAATATACTGTAAAAGGAGAACAACTCGATGATCTACGCATGATGCGAGAAGTTGTCCAGCGTTGGATGAAACATCAAACAGAATGGCCTGATTTATTGTTACTCGATGGTGGTCAAACCCATCTAAACATGATTAGTGAAATGATTGAGCTGTCTGAAAATGCCGGTAAATTTGCAATTGCTGCGCTAGCCAAACGTGAAGAAACTGTCTTTAGAAAAGGCCACGAGCCAATTATTCTAGACCGGCGGGGAAGGGTGTTAATTCATGCTCGAGATGAAGCGCATCGGTTTGTCAACACATTCCACAGAAAGCGCCGTAAAACAAGTAAAATGGTGGACCCACTTGAGAAAGTACCGGGCTTAGGTGCTAAAAAGTTTCAAACTTTAATACGTCATTTTGGTGGCAGAAAAGAGGTATTACATGCCAGCGAAAAGGATATCAAGACTGTACCTGGTATTGGCCCAGCACTAGCTAAGCGAATTTTTGAAGCCATCAATGATTAATCAAATCGTTGATCTTGAAGGTCAACCATTGCTGGAGGACCGTTGTTGGAATAATCTTCAAACTTCTCCATATCGCCGTGTAATCCTTCACTATGGAATCCTCTCAAATCAGAAAATTCACTGTCCCCAATTGTCACCTTGGTAGCAGTTTGTTGAGTTGACGCTTTTCTTGCTTTCTTCAGGCGCTTCTTGCGACGACGGCGTCTAATGAATAATGCCAATAGAATTACCACAAAGGTGGGATATACCCAAAACTGCATCAGTAAGTAAAGCCATGAAACCTTAATTCTAAAGGAGATAGTATCCTCGAATTCACCATCTGGAATATTGTAGGTTATTTTTTGTCGTCCACCCACTTCGGAGATGGTCAGATAACCACCAGTATCTTCAACATCTTCTATAGTGATTCCACGCGGCAATATTATTGATACTGGACCCGTAAGAGAGAGATTATATTCCTCAGCAATTGAGGTATCTCCACTAAATGAGTATGATGCTTTCTCGCCACTTGGATCAGGGTATGTTACACCACTACCTGAAACCAATCCGTTGGTTAAAGACGACCCCAGTAACTCAGCAGCAGAGACCATTGGATTTACCACAAGACCTCTAAACGCATTAGCAAAGAAATTCAATTCCATACTGCTAGTATTACCGCCGGCAATTTCTCCTAGATCACCATCTAACTCAAGTTTAAATTCGACTTCTGGAATCTTGACACTCAAAGTTATTGGCTCATCATCGCCGATATCTTGGTCAAGCCCAGTTAAGCCCTCTACCTTGGTCTTGATTTGAAAACCGCTTAGATCCACATCACCAAATGGTGAATCTTCTACATCAGGCAATTCTGCACTACTTTCTTGAATAAATTGGGTAATTATATCACCAATATCCTCGGAAAAATCTGTTAATCCCTCTGGAGTAAATTGGAGTGATAAGTCGGTATCACACACCTCGTAGGTTTGGTCTTCCGAACAAATGCTTCCCACGTCATCAAACGATTTTGGCTGGGCCAGACGACTGGCAATGTCAAGGCCAACCCTCACCAAATCAGATGGTGCTGCTTCGAAATTGACCCTTGTTGAGCCGCTTTGATCAATTTCTTCTAATGGAATCATGACTCGATAAATGGACACTTCAGCGTCTAAAGCAAAATCAAGTGACACTGACTGAGACCACTCATTTATTCGAAGGGCTGAAATATCCAATTCGATTTTACTACTTATGCAAGTTCGCTGTATGGTGGTGCAGACCACATTCATATCTTCATCTCTGATTTCCGTCCGCCAGTCGTATGGGTCGGTTCCTGCCAAAGAAATATCAACATCCTGACTGCCTTCAAGGCTCTTCGTTAGAGTCAGTCTGTCTTCTCCTTCAATTGTTCTTACCCATGTTGGAAGAATAATTTCTAGCGTTAATTCTGCAGGGGGCAAATCCTCTGGAATAACCGAATCTAGGTAGGTACTTGGTAAAACTGATTCGATAGATAGACCGCTGTTTAACAAGTTTCTCAAGTCGCTTTCTTGTAACACTTCAACATACTCAAGCAAGTCTCCATCATCAAAATTGTTCTTCAAAATGTCGATTAGACTCATGGAAAATGGTTGGCTTGTAGAACGTAGATAAACTGGGTATTCAGCAGACATTGCCGGCGTTCCTTGAACACAGTAATTCCGTTGCTGGCTTTGTGGTTCTTCTAAACAGTCACTTGAATGAGTATAATTGAGCCCACCTGCTATCGGTAGACCGTCTGCTAATGCGTCAGATACCCAGTATAGATCATTCATAGTGATTGGATCATTACTTCCGACTGAATCAGAAATACCACTTGCAATATCATTTACTGGAAATGCTGAAGTCAACTGCTCTAATTCTACCAAACCATTATGATATGCTAAACGAATTCCATCAGAAGTAACCAAAGGTAAAGTCGCTGAGTCAGACAAATTTAGCAAAGATACTCCCCAATCATTCATCAGTTCATCATCTAAATATGAGATTCCAGCCACAAAATCAATTGTTGCGGCTGATTCATCTCGTAAATCCAACTTTACATTGAGGTCGATAGCCTTGGTTTCTGGCGCAATACTTACTGTATTGGTTCCCAAAGATCCATCACGGTGGGCTAGTCTGACTGAAATGGCGGTCTCTGTATCACTAGCGCCTTGAGGAGCATTTAGCATGTCGACTGTCCATTCGCCAGCAAAATATGCAGGATTACCGCTACGAGCGGCTAAAGAACCTCCGGCGCCAACTTGAATGATATCAGCATAACTGGGTGGGGAAAAAGAATAGAATCCAATGTGACCAGGGAGCGTTAGTAAGGTGAAATCAGTGTTGATTTCTGCACCCATTACCAGCATTCCTTGAAAGGCTCTTTCCAAATCCAAATTGCCGGTAGAAACTAAGCTAAATGCGGTATCTGTGAGTTCAATGGTGAACGTTGAAGATATACAAATTGGTGGATAAAACGCATTATTTTCCCCAGCGCCTTCACTTGAATAGGTGGAGTCTGTCAATGGGTCATCTGAACACAGTATGGTATCTCCTTGTTGAGTTATTGAGTTGGTATAATCGGTGGTTAACCCAACAATATTGCCAAAGCCATTTTCAATAGAAGTGTCAAGTGCGTTGTTTAATTCTATTTTCAACTGGTCTCTAACGGTTGGTGTACCTGGCCCATTAGGGCGTTCATCGAAATAATTCCGAATCAAGTCCGCCGGAGCTCCATCTTCGGGATCTAGACCATCAGATGCTAATGCCGCTTCTAAAGCTCCGCCATCGTTAAACCCTAATGCAGAGCGATTAAATTCATGGATTGCCCAAACCATATCTAACTCGATTGTATCCGTATCTTCTAATCTAAAATCATAGGTGCCGTTAATCCAATCTTCCTGATTTGGAGTTAAGTCTTGAGATTGGCTATAATCATCACATGTCCCGCCATTTGCTTGACATGTTGACATCCCGTCAGCGCTAACAAATGGAACGAATAGGTGAATGGTGAGCAGTGTAGTCATCAATAATATGACGCCTTTTGGGCGATTATTACTATCTGCGTATGACGCCGCCATGTACCTCCGTAGTACAGTGACATTGAAATTCATTCCCCTTGTGGTATTATCATGACTGAGGTGGTTGAGCAGATAGATTCCGCTTCAGTAGTCTCAGTCGACAAAGGGACTGCTTCAATTATCATTCAATCTTTGACAACCGCAAAATTATTTGATGAGAAATTTGTCATAACGGAGGTTAATTCGATGATTGCAATACCTATTTTGGATGTTGAGAAGGTCAAAAAATTAGCTTGGTTCGACAACACTAAACATCAAATTACAAACTTAAATTTACTCCCTAGAACCCAAAAATATACTCCAGCAGAACAAATGGCGAAAGATATAACAGTGTACCTAAAGCAAAACATTGATTCAGATATCGCAGAGTTAATCATCAATTTACCTTTGAAATGGGAAATGTTTGGAGACTTAGCAATTATTCCTAATTCAACAATGAATAATTCACAATGGCAAGAACTTATTGGCTCGATTACTCAAAACCAAAGACGAGAAATATGGCAAATTATCGCTCAAGCACTAAGGGTAAAACGGCTTGCGCGACAACATAAGATTGCCACTGATATGATGCGAACATCACAAGTCGAAATGTTGCTGGGTGATTCGGGTGAAGTTGAAATCAATGACTTTGGAGTGAAATTTTGGCTTGATGTAACAAAGGTCATGTTTTCCTCAGGAAATGTTACTGAGCGCCATAGAATAGGCAACATTGACATGTCAGGGGAGATTGTTGTTGATGCGTTCGCTGGAATTGGTTACTACACTCTACCAATGTTAGTTAGAAGCAATGCTCAACATGTCTATGCCTGTGAGATTAATCCAAACTCAATTCAAGCATTACAAAATGGTGCTAAATTGAATAATGTAACCGAGCGCTTAACCATCCTTGAAGGAGATAATTTGTCTACAATGAAGCGAGTATATTCTTTGGCAGATAGAGTTCACTTAGGGATTTTGCCTTCCTCAGAAAAGGCTTGGCAATCAGCGATTAATTGCTTGAAATCCAGTGGTGGAACGTTACACATCCACATGAATGTTGAAGAAGAAAAAATCGAAGGTTTTGTCAAATATTGTACTGATCGGATTGCTAAGTTGGCAAAGCAACTTGGCCGTGAAGGAATCGCTTCTGTAGAACATGTCGAGAAAGTAAAATGGTATGCGCCAAGAATGCGCCATATCGTTATTGATGTCTCTGTTAGATAATTAAAACGAGCCTGGCGGCGGAGGACCGGCTGGTCTCTCAAGGGAGATATCACTGGTTTCCGCTTGAGCCAGCATTGAGAAGTCATCTTGATACGGCAACTCATCAATTTCCAAATCCGCTTTTTTCTTTCTTAAATAAACAATAATTCCAACCCCAGCAATACTGGCAAAGATCATAATTCTGATGAATAAATCAAACCATGAATCCATATTTGCATTATCAGGGAATGTGTCATAATAATTAGCAATGCCATCCCCATCTGAATCATATTTCGCCTTGGAATCATTAGGAAATTGGTCAGAATTATCACCCAGCCCGTCATTATCTGTATCGTCCCATTCTGCTCTATTATCAGGGAATGCGTCTTGATTATCGCCTATTCCATCGACATCCCGGTCATAACATTCAGTTGGGTCATCAGGCCATATGTCTTGATTATCCCCGCATCCATCGCCATCAGAATCTAACCATTCAGTTGGGTCAATAGGAAACGCATCAGCATTATCCCCTACCGTATCGCCATCAGTATCATTCCATTCTGCTGGGTCACTTGGAAAAATATCCGTATTATCCCCGTATGTATCGTTGTCGAAATCATACCAGTCTAGGGGATCATTGGGGAATAAATCCGTATTATCACCATACCCATCACCATCAGAGTCAGCC
>JAQXFJ010000338.1 GCA_029250385.1 Candidatus Poseidoniaceae archaeon
TAATCAGGGCTTTATCAACTCGACATTCGGCAGAAGCAAGAGACGCTGCAGACCCTACAGTACTTAATATGGGCAACAGTCCTGAATTAAATGTTGCATTTGCTGAAGCAATGGCTCCCCTTCACCAAAAATACAGCGGTGATTTAGATGTAACTGCTATCTACGTAGAAGGCCTGATGAATCTAAAAGCATGGCAACTATGGGATAAAAATACAACCACAGGGGAAATAACTCCTGCTGATGACAATACCCTATTGTTGGTTAAAATCATGGAAGACGCCTTTGAAAGTAGTGAAGAAGCCAAGGTCCACACTGCACTTTGCCATCTTTATTGCCATGCTCTTGAGTTATCTCCTTTCCCAGAAAAAGCCCTACCAGCTGCAGATGTCCTACGTACAACAATGCCAGGTCTGGGACACTTAGTCCACATGCCTTCACACATTGACGCTTGGGTTGGCCAATGGAAAGAGGCAGTTGAGTGCAATATAGCGGCTGTTGAGGCTGATGATAGATATGTTGAACTAACTGGTAATGAATCTCAATTCTACAAATTTTACCGAATGCACAACCACCACTTCATTGTTTGGTGTGCTATGTTTGAAGGACAATATGAGACTGCTTTGAAGTATGCTAGAAAAGCTGTTGCAACACTACCGGCAGGAGATGAAAATCATGGAGTAAATTTCATGCTGGCTGGAGTCATCCCAATGGGTGCTATATTCCTAGAATCTTATGTTACTATGCCTTGGCACGTTATGATTAGATTCGGCAAATGGGATGAAATTCTAGCTGAGCCAATGTACTCTGACAAAGACGTATTCCCGGCAACCATAGCAACCCAACATTATGCTCGTGGTGTGGCATATGCATCAAAAGGAATGGTCCCTGAGGCTGAAGCTGAACAAGTCTTATTCAATCAAGCACTGGAAAACCCCGCCCTTGCAGGCAGAGTTATGCATAACAATCTGATGTACCAAGACCCTGCAGAAGGACCATCTATTCTAAACGTCAATGCCGCAATATTAGAGGCTGAAATTGAATATAGAAGGCAATTCTTAGCAAAAGCAAATGGCGAATCTGCTGATTTCACAGCAGCCTTTGATGAACTACGTAGAGGTGTAGATTTGTCACTAAACCTTGCTTACAACGAACCATGGGGACAAATGCAGCCAGTCAGACACATCCTCGGCGCTCTATTATTCGAACAAGGTCACATTGAGGAAGCAGAGGAAGTTTATCGAGCTGACATTAAATTGTGGAAAGACAATATGTGGGGATTACTCGGCCTAAAACTCTGTTTAGAATCCCGTGGAGACGCTTCAGAAGAACTTGCAGAAGTTACTGCTCTGTTCAATGAGAGAAGTTCTCGTGCAGATATAATCCCAGCAAAGACTTGCTTCTGTGCCCAAGATGCCTTAGAGAAGTCCTGCTGTGACTGATTTGTTAAGTCTTTAAGACTCAAGAAGTCAAATCATTCAGTACAGAACTAACATCAGAAGCCTTGGTTACTCCACTAGCGAGTAGAACACCTTCTGCCCCTAGCTCAATGGCTTTCTTGACATCTGCACCATTCTTCACACCCGCACCACATAGTACTCTGACATTTGGATTGGTGGATTTTACTGCGGCAACAGTGTCTGAAACAATTGACGGATCTGCGGATGTTACTGAGATATCTCCACCAATTAGTTCGGGAGGCTCTACAGCAATGAAAGTTGGACCTAATTTAGCCAAAGCAATTGCCTCCTCAACATCTGCTGCACAAGCACAAATAGGGAAGTTTTCAGGTAACATAGCCATCAAATCTCTGACATGATCAATTGTGACTTTGTGCTCAGCATGATTAATTATTGTTCCAACTGCACCACGATAAATAGCCAAATCAGGTTCTAGCCAACCAGTGTGGCTACCTTTTCCTACCGGATCTAAATGTTGTGACCATACCTCAACACTATCAGTATTATTGGAAATTAAAGACAAGTCAAATGCTGATACTACTGCTATCATGCGGTAATTTCGGTTAGCAACCTGCTCCATTACTGTAGCAAGTTGTTCAGCAGATTCGCCACTTGCGGTTTGATAAGTCTTGAAATTAACAACTATCAATGGTTTGTCCATGAGTTTGGCAGGCTAACATTGCATTTGAGTTCTTCCACTCATATTGTGCAATTCACTGGTTTTCCCAAGTAGTATCCTTAATCGTAGTACCTGGTGGAATTACGGAATCATGACCAACAATAACATTTGTCAACCGACTATTTTCCCCGATGACGCTATTGCGACCAATTAAACTACCCGATATCTGGCTTAGTGAGCCAATTTTGCTATTAGATAATATGGTTGAGTCTCTTATTGATGACTGCATAATTTCTACACCCGATG
>JAQXFJ010000349.1 GCA_029250385.1 Candidatus Poseidoniaceae archaeon
TCAAGATCATCGTCATCTTCGAATACTGCACCACAGTGTGGACATTTTGAATCACTTTCTTTTACCAAACCATCACAGATTTCGCAAGCAAACATTTCTTCATCATCTTCCTCTTCTTGTGATAGATTCTCAACCTCGCCGTCTTTCGAACGGAATAGACTTATTTCAGAAACATAATCAAAACCTTTCAGAGCAACTTCTGTCTGAATAGCATGTTCAAAGGCTTGCGTCAAATCTTCAGGCGAATCTAGTACCCTGCCATCGTCGATATAAGTTATGTTAACACTTAACACATCACCTGATAATTTAGCTTGGGGTGTTTCAACTGCAACTCCGCGTTTTCTTGCAACTCTCCTTACCGCAACTTCACACATTCTTCGCAAAAATGCATCATTAGGCGCCTCTTTTTGACCACCCAGGGCTCCTGTTAGGATTTCTTGGGCAGCATTTTTCTCATTTCTCAAGTGGGCGGGTAAATCTGCCCCAAGGGAGGATAAAACATTAGAAGCTGAGGCTTGGTTCATATTCAGCCACTGACTTCTTCTTTCAGTCTTCATAGCTTTTTCTGCCTGTGCCAATCTGTCTACCATCTCGTCTGTTGGAGAGGATGATTGACCCATAGGAGTTACATTTGGCATATTTTGTCCCATATTACCTAATTCATTCCTTGGAATTTGATTCGGATTATTTGTCTGATTTTGGAATCCTTGAGGTGGAAAATTACCAACTGGGGGAATATTTTGTTGGTTTTGCATTCCTTGAGCAATCTGCCTCATAAGTTCAGGAGAAATTGCGTTAGGGTCACTAACTGACATCTCTCGTTGTTGCCTAATGGCCTCCCCGGAGACAACACCAAAGCTGCGTCCACCGGTCACCTCTTGGCCAGCAAGTCCAACGGAGTTTGGTGCAGTAAAACCACCTGCTCTGGATAAGTCTTGCCTTGCGCCACATTCGGGACAGAAAATACTGTCATCAGGTATGTGCTCACCACACGACATACAATCCATTAGCGTCCCCTCTACCCTTTCGGATTAACTCAATGCCTAAAGCATTAACTAATTTACCGCCTAATAATATGCTAATTATCAGTATGAAAAATATCCACAGAAATGACCTATTTGACCACAGCCTCAAAAACAAATAACCATTGGAGTTGCTTGAGGGGATTAATTGTCGGTACTTATCAATGACAAGATTGATAATTTGCTTAAATCCACCTCAAGATCTTTTTATCCTACACTCAAATATCTACCAAAGAAAGTTCGTGGCCAAATAGGTCTGCTTTATCTTTTGGCAAGAGTCGCAGATACGATTGCTGATTCCAAACACGGTGATACAGAAGAACTTCTTAAATTGCTGCGCAACTACAATGATTTTACGCAAGGGAAATCCGGCAAATTACCAGAATTTTCTGGCCTTGCTGAAATCCAGGATAACCCCCATGAAGCTGAACTTCTTCGTAATATAGAAGATGTAGTTGAGGGATTACAAGTTTATACAGAAGGGGACAGGGAAAGAATTCTAGAATGTCTAGACATTATTGTAAGTGGCCAGATTCTAGATTTAGAGAGATTTGGACCCGCCAATGAAGATGGAAATATATCTGCACTCAACGATAACACAGAATTGGATGACTATACATTTAGAGTCGCAGGATGTGTAGGAGTTTTTTGGACAAAAATGTCCCTTGCACATGTAATATCAATACCTCCAGAACAGGAAGAGGAATTTTATGAAAAAGGCATAAGATTTGGTAAGGCACTACAAATGATCAACATCCTGCGTGACATCCCAGAAGATTTAAGATTTGGAAGATGTTATATTCCTATACAAGAATTAACAAAGCACAAAATGGAACCCGAAGATTTACTTTCACCAAGTAACATTGAGAAATTTAGGCCGTTGTATGATGAATATTTAGATTTAACAAATGAGCATCTTGATGCTGCAATAGAATATATCAAGATGATTCCTGAAACCCAATTTAGACTCAAGGCTTCATGTATGCTACCAGTTTTAATTGGGCAAAGGACTGTCACTCTCCTTAGAGACGGGAATATACTTGATTCTACTGACCGAATTAAAGTCACTAGAGATGAGATTAAATCTTATGCAAGAAAATTACTACGCGCACTGATTATACCTGGTGGAGTTAGAAGACTTTTGGAAAAAAATAAAGATTCCGCAAATAAGTAATTTATAGTTTGTTAGTTTATGCTTACTAGGACTATTAGCATGGAAAATGGCCTGTTTGTAAGACTTAAAATCTTGATTGTTGAATGATGCTCTCTTACAAAGCAATCAAAAAGGAGTAGTCTTACAGGTATTTGATAGGGATGTTGGAACGACGGAAACCTCTCGACTTGTTATTCCCGCTCAAGGGAAGTGCAAATAGTAGGATTTCCGAAGAACAAGTAGAAAAAATAACGACTCTAGACAGACTTCGTGCTGGCGTAATGCTTGCCAAAGATGCGGTAAAAGCGGTCAGCGTAACTGCAATGGAGGCATTACGTGAAGGTGTTGCCTTCATTGGATTAGCTGACAAAAATGAACTTGTTGACCCATTCGAAAACTTAGATGCCCCGATTTGGTCAGAAAAGCCTCCCCAAGAGTTGCTCAAACTAGCTTATCAGTACTGTGAAAAACTAACAATGCAAGAAGCTGGTAACTTTTATCATTCATTCAAGTATTTGCCAGATGAACAAAGACTGGCCATGTGTGCAGTTTACGCATTTTGTCGAAGAGCAGATGACATTGCTGACGGCGACTGGGCTGATAGATTTCCAGGCAGTAATGGACAAACTGATCCAGAGGCAGTCGCCTACAGAGAACAATTAGAATCTCTACAAAACCGTGGAACTATTTTGGACGAAGAATCATATCTTAACAAAATTACTCAATTGTTTTTCTTCAGGAAAAAACTGTCAACATGCTATTCTGATGTTTATTCAACAGATCCTGTGTTCCTCGCTTTGAAAGATACTGTAGACCGGTATAAAATATCAAGAAGCGTATTTGATGACTTAATTTCTGGAATGGAGGATGATTTGTATAACAACCGCTATCGAACTTTTGACGAACTATATGACTACTGTTACAGAGTCGCTTCCGTTGTTGGGCTAATGTGCATTGAGATATACGGATATAGTGACCCAAAAGCCAAGAAATATGCCGAATCATGGGGTATTTTCATGCAATTGACCAATGTTTTGAGAGATGTTGGTGAAGACATTGAAAGAGATCGTGTTTATCTGCCATTAAATGAATTGGAAAAGAACGGCATTCAGGAAAAGGAACTTGATGGTAAAGTTGTACTTAACAAGACTTGGGAACCATATTGCTACCATTACGCAAAAAGAGCAAGGACCTATTTGGAAGAGGCTCGACAACTACTACCCTTGCTGCCTAGAAGAACAAGATATTCTCCAGCCGCAATGATTGCATTTTATGATAAGATCCTACGTCAAATCGAAAAAGAGCAAGGTGATGTGTTTACCAAGAGAGTAAAATTGAACAAACTGCAGAAGATGAGTCTAGCTGCGGCTGTCTACGTTAGACATAGAATACTTCCAAGATTTTTAGATCCCGTTTGGAATGGATTAGCCAGGATTGGACTATTACCATCTGTTTGATTAATTTCAAACTTGTCTGGTAAATGCTTGAATTCCTGTGATATATCGACCAATTATTAGATTGTGAATATCATGGGTGCCCTCATATGTTTTAACAGACTCTAGATTTGCCATGTGTCTCATAACAGGATACTCATCCAGGATTCCATTTGCTCCGTGAATATCTCTAGCGACTCTTGCAATCTCAAGTGCGATATCGACATTGTTCATTTTCGCCAACGAAATTTGTTCATTAAACCAAGTTCCGTCATCCTTTTTCTTACCAAGATGGTAAGCCAATAATTGACCTTTAGTAATCTCTCTCAACATCCAAGCTAACTTGTTTTGAACCAATTGATAGGAAGCGATTGGAATATCGAACTGTATTCTTGACAAAGAATATGTCTTGGCACTATGGAAACAAGCCATTGCAGCACCTAAAGCACCCCACGAGATTCCAAACCTTGCATTGTTAAGACAAGAAAATGGACCTCTAAGACCCTTTACTCCAGGGAGAATTCGATCTTTTGGTATTTTACAATCTTGAAATACTAACTCGCTAGTTACTGAAGCCTTTAGAGAATGTTTTCCTTTCATTTCAGGGGCAGTAAAACCTTCATCACCTTTTTCAACAATGAATCCTTTAATGACGCCATCTAATTTGGCCCAGACAACAGCCACATCGGCAATTGTACCATTGGTAATCCACATTTTTGCACCATTCAAGAGGTAATGGTCACCCTTGTCTTCAGCTTTGGTAATCATATCTCCAGGATTGGAACCATAATCTGGTTCAGTAAGACCGAAACAACCAACCATTTCGCCCGAAGCCATCTTTGGTAGGTAGTGATTTTTTTGTTCTTCGCTACCAAAATCCCAAATTGGATACATGGCAAGAGAACCTTGAACTGAGGCAAATGAGCGAAGACCTGAATCTCCACGTTCTAGTTCTTGACATATCAAACCGTAGGCAACATATGATAATCCTGGGCAGCCGTATCCTTTCAACGGCGCACCTAATACTCCCATTTCTCCTAAGGCTACACGCCATTCATCTGGAAATATGCCTTTTTCGCATGCGTGTTCGATGTTTGGAATTACTTCCTCATCAACCCATGCTCTAACCATGTCCCGAACCATTATTTCTTCTTCAGTAAGTAAACTCTCTATGTCGTAAAAATCGAGACCCTCGAATGGTTCCATGTGTTCTCCTCAATCTTACCCTACCATAGGCGCTTTTAGAACCTAACTATTTTTCTTTGATTTCTTCTTGCGACTTTTTCTTCTAAAACTAAGATATTTTTTTTGCAGGGATGGACTACTCATGTAAATTAATCCAAGTATAACACCGGGCACTGAAACGGTAACTGCAATAAGAATTATTGTTGTCAATATCGTATTGTCAATTTCCACAAGCATTGGTTCAAAAGATATTACATTACCGTTGGCGGTTATCATAAATCCATCATCAAAACCTGTTTCCCAGACATAGGCTATCTGACGGCCAGCGATAACAGAATCCCATTCAAGCATCTGTTCAGAAGAGATTTGTACTTTTGCAATATTTTCCAACGAGTCATATCTGACAGTTGCAAATGGGGCAATTTGAATTATTGAGCTACTCCCATAACCAGGCGAAGTCGCAATGAAATCACCAGTGAGGCTTGGATATTGGACGAGTTCACCTGTATCGGATTTGGAGTGATCTATTGTGTTAAGTAAAATTGGAATTAATCTTAACCCGCTGCCATATGCTACACATTCGTTTAGTTGTGAATCTGGGCAATCTACATCTACCCAAGTATCAGTTTTAGTCCCACTCAACCATGAAATATTGTGGGTTTGTCCAATGACACCCAAACCATCTGCAAGAGTTGAAACGACACACATGTCGTAATTCTTATGACAAGCTATACCTGTTATTTCTGAATTTACAGTATCTACAAGTACAAATCCTGTTCCTTCGGAGAATCGCCACAAAGAACCATCTTCTGCTCCAAAGTAAGAGTAATCTCCAGCACTACGCCAATCAACTGAAGTTAGATTTCTACCTAGAACCGCTCCAGTTCCGTTAACAACAGTAATGCCATGGTCGACTTTTTCATATCTCATTGCAGTTCCCAAATCTCCGGCAATCAGCGCTGCTTCTCCCCTTGGATGCCAAGCAACATCATTGAAATGATTCTGTCTGCCGCTATTTAGTTCAATGTCTAATGATCTGTCCCCAGGATTTTTTGCTGAGATTAAATGGGCAAATCCATCAAGCCCTACGATAAGCACCGTTTCTTGATTTGGTGATACTTCTGCGCTAGTGATACCCGCATCATCATCAGTTATTGATGATTCAAGTGTCAAATTCACATTATTATCTTCGGCCAGAATAGTTGGCATTAATAGAATCAAAAGCATGAAAATGCACATTGTACTTCTAACTCGCATATTTTGTTCCATAAACTGCTCAATCAAAATATTTCGCTTCGAAGAGTTTTAACGGTGAGCCTTATGTTCAATGGTGTTTTGCCTTGCAATATGGAGAAATTTTCTGTTAAGCGTGGATTGGTTAAACAAATGGGTGGAAATGCAGGTCTTGCAAAGTTAGCGACCCAATATTTCGATGATGTTACAGCAAATGCTGAAGGGATATTTACCGCATCTTTTGGCATTTTGAGCATGGTTAGCGGCAATTACAGTGAAGATGGAAAATTATCAATGGATGTAGACCAGCTGAAAGGCGACTCACTAAGTGAATTCCTTTCCTCCGATGGCGGCCGGGAAAAGGCCATGCAGTCTAGGAAAAGATGGTCTGGTTTTTTAGACGAAGCAACTGGTTATAATGCTAAACAAAGAGGGGATAAAGCAAAAGAAGAAGCAAAGAAATTCTCCAAGGCTAAAGGCGCCATCAAGATGGCTCACAAATCAATGGAAATGAGTTCAAAACTTACTGATGAATTGAGAGATAAGGCCCTTGCCATGATTGCGGAACTTGAGGCGATGGTTGAAGCTGGTGATGCTCCTTCAGAAGGTAAAGTAAAGAAACTCAATGACTTGTTTTGAGGTGTAAATTATGGATATTGAACAAATGATGATTCAATATCAAGAAAAGTGCCCAAGGCTAGCAGAGTTAAGTGGCGAACAAATTTCTAGAGTTCACAAGATAATCGGTTCAGTCGAGGAGACTGTGGGGCTAGATCACTTAGTAGACTGTATTGCTGATAATACAAGCACCGCCGGTGATGGAATTATCAGGTGCTATGTTGGATTTGAACCATCTGGAAAAGCACACATTGGTTGGAAGGTACTATCATTGCAGCTGAAAAGAATGCTCGATGCCGACGTAAATGTATTGATTTTTCTGGCTGATTGGCATGCGTGGATAAATGACAAATTCAACGGCAATATGGCAGACATTCAATTGACTGCTAATTATATGGAAGAAACTTTCAGAGCGTTGCTAGATTACCCGCCAGAAGGTGATGGTCCAGGAGAACTAAGATTTAGTTGGGCTTCTACCTTAATGGATTCTGGCGATTATTGGGCACGCGTCTTAAGATGTTCCAAAGGAGCAACCTTAGCGATGGTAAGAAAGACATTTACCATAATGGGCCGAGATGAAGTTTCATCTGACCACGATTTATCGAAGTTCTTCTATCCTGCAATGCAAGCCAGTGATATTTTTGAATTAGAAATTGACATTGCCATCGGTGGGATGGACCAAAGAAAAGCCCATATGTTTATGCGAGACGTTGCAAGTAAATATGGCTGGAAAAAGGCAACATGCATTCATACTCCGATTATCTCTTCATTGAAATCAAGTGGTTCAAGAATGGAAAGTTTTGATCACAAAATGAGTAAATCAGATCCAAATGGAGCGATACTAATCCATGATAATGCTAAATCACTAAGAAAGAAAATGCAGAAGCATGCTTACTTAAATCCTGATGATGAGAACTCCCCGATATATGAACTTGCAGAGCATATAGTGCTACCTGAATTCGGAGAGATATTAGTGACACCAAATCCTAAATTTGGTCAACCTTCGACATGGCGAACTCTAGAGGAATTCAAGAGTGCTGTTAAATCTGGAGAATTACACCCCTTAGACGCTAAATTAGGCGTAGCAGACGGAATTTCACGAGGTTTAAGCACTGTTGCTAAACACTTTGCGGAAAAGCCTGATTTATTGGAAAGGGTCAATGAAATAATTCAAAGAAAGTAATCGGAAATTAGTTTCTTTTTGCCAAATCAAAAAATCTGCCGATACAAATGTTCATCAATTGAATCCAACAGGAGAGGTCATTGGTGATACTATGGTGAAAATAGCAGTACTCGTTAAGCAAGTACCGGATACAAATTCAAAAATACAAATTTCTAACGACAGAGTCGATTTATCAAGTGTCAAGATGGTAATGAGTCCATATGATGAATTTGCAGTAGAAAACGCCCTCCTACACAGAGAGGCTGTTGGAGGTACTGTAACCGCCATCACTGTTGGAGGAAACTCTGCTGATAAAGTGTTGAAAGATGCAAAAGCGATCGGAGTTGATGAAATTGTTCGCCTAGACTGTACCGAATATATGGATTCAAATGCCTTTCAAACCGTCATTTCTGGAGTTATCTCCCAAGATGGATATGAGGTTGTATACTGCGGCAAATCCTCAGCAGACACTGGTTCTGGTTCAACTGGTCCTGGTGTTGCTGAAAAATTAGGCTGGGCATCGGTGTCAAATGTAACAGATATCCAATTTACTGATGGTATGACTGTGACAGTCCCTACAGAAGGTGGTAACGCAATCATCAATGTCTCAGCACCACTAGTTGTGAGTTGTGACAAAGGGTCCATAAAGGTGAGAAAGCCAAACGTCAAAGGTATAATGATGGCGAAAAGAGCGCAAGTAGATGTCAAAAGTCTCAACCCAAATCCTTCTAATGTTACAGTTGTTTCTCAAACTATGCCTGCTGAAAAACCAGCTGGTAAGAAATTCGAAGGTGGGCAATCAGCTGAAACTGTTGTTCAATTGCTTAGAGAAGAAGCAAATATTATTTGAGGTGAAAATATGACAGACACAGTAGTTATAGCAGAAATTAGCAAAGGAAAAGTAAGCCCGACAACAAATGAACTAATCAGTGCAGCTAACATTTTGGGAACAGATTGCACCCTCGTGATACCTTGTACAGATTCAAGCCTAGCAGACCAGGCAAGTAATATTTCAGGAGTAGCGAAAATAATTGCGGCCAAATCATCAGTTTTTACTAATTATGACGCATCAGGTTGGGCACAAGCATTGGATTCTGTTGCTCCGCAAGGAATAATTGTCACTGCTGCCTCAGCACAATCCAAAGATTTAGCAGCAAGAATTGCCGCAAGAAGGAATGTTTCAGTAGTTCAAGATGTAATCTCCATCGATGGAACCACCTTGTCTACCCCAATATATTCCGGTAAAGCTATCGAAAATGTCGCAATAAATGGCAATGTTGTAGTTAGTATCCGACCAAACGTATTTCCAGGAGTAAGCAACGATGGCTCTTGTGATATACAAGTTATCGACGCTTCAGGAGATTTATCTACTGCTGTAAAAGAATTAGTCGAGAGAGCTTCCACAAGGTTAGACGTATCTGAAGCAAACATCATTATTTCTGGAGGAAGAGGAATGGGGTCCCCAGATAATTTCTCCCATCTAGAGGAAATTGCAGATACTTTAGGCGCTGCTGTTGGTGCTTCAAGAGCTGCCGTTGATACTTGGGATGATATCCCTCATTCCATGCAAGTTGGACAGACAGGAAAGACTGTTAATCCAAATCTCTACATCGCAGTTGGGATATCTGGAGCAATTCAACACCTCGCTGGAATGCGATCATCGAAATATATTGTAGCAATTAACAAAGATGCTGATGCACCTATTTTCCAATATGCAGACTATGGAATAG
The DNA here is from genome assembly GCA_029250385.1 of Candidatus Poseidoniaceae archaeon. Taxonomy (GTDB): domain Archaea; phylum Thermoplasmatota; class Poseidoniia; order Poseidoniales; family Poseidoniaceae; genus MGIIa-L1. Next base: position 9,537 of record JAQXFJ010000349.1, read on the forward strand.
TTTCAACTTGGGAAGAGGCATTACCAGTTTTGAGCAGTGCCCTGTCCAACATGCTTTCATGAGTTTAATTAAACTCTGCAAATGCTGCACTTTGTACACCAACAAATGGGTTTGTTGATTTCTCTACGCCGATAGTAGTCATTGGACCATGCCCCGGATGAACTACTGTGTTCCCTTCCAATGGCCATAATTTAGTAATGACTGAATTAGATAGTAAATTGAAATCTCCACCGGAAAATGGTAAATCTGTTCTTCCAACAGATCCTGCAAATAGCGTATCTCCAGCAAATAAGTGATTAGGGCCATCTTCAACCTCAACTTCGATACAACAACCCC
>JAQXFJ010000051.1 GCA_029250385.1 Candidatus Poseidoniaceae archaeon
CATCGAGGGAGTCAAATGAGTAACCCAAATAGTACGACAAACGTACAGTTGATTGGCGTCATCAATCAACTGAAAGCCCAGTCTCGCGATAACGGTTCCGCTGTTTGGCGAGATGTGGCCATGCGTCTCTCAAGGAGTCGCAAGAACTGGGCCCAACCTAACCTAAGCAGAGTAAGCCGCCACGCCCCAGAGGGTGCAACAATCCTCGTGCCTGGCAAGCTTCTTGGCAGTGGTGAGGTTTCCAGTAACCACACGATCGCCGCCTACAGTGTGAGCACCGGTGCTCGTGAGAAGATAGAAGCCGCTGGCGGTCGAGTAATGACCTATGGCGAGCTTATGAACGAAAATCCATCAGGCAAGGGGGTTGTTATCCTTGGATGAAACAACCTACGTATTTGATGCAGATGGCATGGTCCTTGGTCGCTTAGCATCTGCAGCCGCAGACTTGCTAATCAAAGCAGCAAGAGAGCATAGAGATGATAAAGTCGTAATAGTCAATGCTGAGAAAGCTATTGTAACAGGTAGTAAAACTGCAGTGTTTAACAACTATCAAGAAAAGTATAAGTTAAACCACGCAAGAAAAGGGCCATTCTTCCCAAGAATGCCTGATATGATTCTAAAGCGCTCAATAAGGGGTATGCTACCTTACCAGAGCAAGAGCAGTGGACGTAGAGCACTACGCAATCTAAGAGTAGAAATCGGCTGCCCAAGTCACTTGTCAGGAGATCTTCCAGACGGACATCAACAGGGAGACGTTAGTAAAATCCGCAAGGCTGCATCAGCAAGCTTTGTTTCACTTGGTGAAATTAGCCATAATCTCGGCGCACCAAGCCATAGATGGACTGGAGGTGACCAGTGATGGCAAAGAAAAAGAATAAGGCAGTAGAATCATCTGGAAAGAGAAAAACCGCAATTGCTCGAGCCTCCGTTAAGGTCGGCAAGGGTAGAGTTAGAGTCAACAGTGAACCTATTGAAATTCTTCAACCTTCTTTGGCCAGGAGAAAAGCAATGGAGCCACTAATCATTGCCGATGCAATGAATCGCTTGGCTAAAGTCGACATCAACATCACAACTACTGGTGGTGGAATCATGGGTCAAACTGACGCCATTAGAACCGCTATTGCTAGAGGCCTTGTACTCTACAACGGTGGTGCTGAGGGAACTGATGAAGAGTTAAGAGACGAATACTTGAGATTCGATCGTAGCCTTCTAGTCAATGACCCAAGAAGAAAAGAAGCAAAGCACCAACTTGGACGTGGTGCGCGCAGAAAGAAACAAAAGTCCTATCGATGAGGTGAAAATATGATAATTCCAGTAAGATGTTTCAGTTGTGGTGTCGTTGTGGCACATAAATGGGAAGAATTCAATGAGTTAGTTGTCTCTGGAACCGAGGTTTCAGACGCCTTAGATAAGATCGGATTTTCTAGATATTGTTGCAGAAGAATGTATGTTGGGCATCTAGACCTTATTCATGAGGTCGCCCCATTCAGTCAACAATCTGGTAATTAGACACAACAGGGCCCGTGGGTTAGCTTGGCCTATACT
>JAQXFJ010000253.1 GCA_029250385.1 Candidatus Poseidoniaceae archaeon
TTGGAAGACATGAAAGACAATTAGAAGTTGAGAGGGCATTAATTTGGGCTCATATGCAACTAGGTAGAGTCTCTAAAGAAGACTATGAGGCTGTTGCGGCTATCTCAAATTCAACTTCAGTTACCAAAGAACGCGTCTCGGAAATCGAAGCAGAAACTCGGCACGACATTATGGCATTGACTAAAGCGATGGCTGAAGCAGCGGGTGATGCTGGTTGGTGTATTCATTTAGGAGCCACCTCCAATGACATTGTAGATACCGCTGTAGGTCTTCAACTGAGAGACAGCATGGTTATGTTACGAACAAGAATTTGTGGTCTAATCAGTATTTGTGCTGAAGTCGCAGAACGAGAAAGAGACACCGTAATGCTGGGTAGAACCCATGGTCAAGCGGCTGTTCCCATTACCTTTGGACTAAAAGCTGCAGTATGGCTGGATGAATTAAGAAGACAATTGATTAGACTTGATGAAAGAAGCCCAAGAATTGCTGTTGGTAAATTCCTAGGAGCAGTTGGAACCGGTGCAGCACAAGGTGTGCACGCTAGAAAGTTACAAGAATTGATTTTGACCCATTTAGGACTTGGCGTACCGCTTGCTACCACTCAAGTCGTTGGTCGAGACAGATATGTGGAATATATCTCATGGTTAGCCAATGTGGCCACTACATGTGAAAAGATATTACAAGAAGTACGTAACTTACAGCGCTCTGAAATTGCAGAGGCTGGTGAGGGATTTGATGTTGAGAAACAGGTTGGTTCATCAACCATGGCTCACAAGAAAAATCCCATAAAGTCAGAAAATGCAAGTGGACTTGCGAGAATAGTTCGTTCAATGATTATACCAACTTACGAAAATGCCCTTCTATGGCACGAAAGGGATTTGGCTAATTCATCTAGTGAAAGATTTACCCTATCCCATGCTTCTGCTTTATGTGATGACGTCATGGCCAAAACTACTGATGTTTTGAAGAATATGTGGGTTGATGCTGACCGTTGTATGGAGAACATCAAATCACAGCGTGGACTTGTTATGGCAGAAAAGGTAATGATTGAGCTAGTTGAACATGGAATTCCAAGAGATGAAGCTCATGAAATACTTAGATCTGCGTCATTTGAAGCTGTCGATAAAAAAATCGAACTAATTGATATTTGCAGTAGAACACCCGAAATTGTCGCGGCGTTCTCCATAGAGGAACTGGAAGCTATGTTTGATCCGATGAATCATATCGGTGTATCAGGCGAAATTGTTGATGAATGTGTACAATTAGCTAGAGATGCCATCAAGTGAGTTTGAAATTTTATTAATCTGAAAATGTCCTCGGCGACCCTGCCATCGCTTTTCACCCTCGAGTTGTATAGACCCGGTAAAGTGAGGACCGTGTACCACTAGAGTCTCATATTCACCACCTTCGCCATCAACATTGAAACGAAACTTATCAGATAAATCGATTAATTTAGCCAAAGATTGTTTGGTTAATGTTTCACCCAACCATGATTCATCTAGTCCATCACATGCAACACTTGTAATGACAACCCCAAAACCATGTTCAATCAATCCGGTAATATGACCCAATGATGACTGATGCCAAAGGGGTGTGTAACTGATTATCTCCAATCGTTCACACATCCGTTCAATTCTACTTTTTTGATAATCTGAACGTAGAGCCCCACATACTAGAGCATCAATTGACAAATTGCTTAGGGACTGCTCCAATTCCTCGACTTCTAAATCTTCTATTCCTTGAGTTTTAATCGGAAGCCATGTTGTGGCAGATAATTTTGCTTGATGCCCGACTATTTCTGTCCCCGGGATTTGAAACATCATTGAGTCATCTCCTTCTACAATCATTGTTACTAGGTGAGTAACCTCCCATCCTCGGCAGATCGACCACCACCATGCAGCGGAAGAATCCTTACCACCTGATGAAAGAATTGCTACTCGCATATTCCGTTCCAGAATCTAACTACTCATGAAATTGATTATCTATTCGTAGGAGTTATATGGGTCGCAGAAAATGGCCTAATACTTCGACTAGACGCAGGGCTATGTGACCCTCATGCTCATAAAGTGTCGACTCGAGGAATAGATAGGTGAGAAGATGCAACCAAGTGGAAGAGGATATGATCATGGAATCACAACATTCAGCCCAGACGGAAGATTATTCCAAGTTGAATACGCAAGAGAATCAGTAAAACGTGGTACAACTACGGCAGGACTCAAGTTCAAAGATGGTGTGGTTCTAGTTTGTGACAAGAGGATAATTAGCAGATTAATCATACCAGAATCTATCGAAAAAATGTTCAAAATTGACAACCATGTTGGAGTGGCCACATCTGGTCTAATGGCTGATGCAAGACAACTTGTCGCTCGCTCAAGAGTTGAGGCTCAAGTCAACCGAATTACCTACGGCGCCACAGTTCCTGTTGACGTCCTGGTAAAGAAAATCTGTGATTTCAAGCAATCGTTTACCCAATATGGGGGTTCAAGACCATTTGGTACAGCACTACTAATCGGTGGAGTTGATGATAACGGAATTCACTTGTTCGAAACAGACCCGAGTGGTGCATACCAATCATATCACGCCGGCGCAATCGGTAGCGGAAGAAGTACAGTTATCGAATACTTCGAAAAGAACTGGAAGCCTACTTTAACTCTAAATGCTGCTATGAAGCTAGGCCTGGAAGCATTGAGAAATGCCAATGATGCAGAACTTAATCGTGATGCGGTAGAAGTAGCAGTGATTGATTCATCTGGCTACAGATTCCTTGATAGAGATGATGTCAACAAGCAAATTGACCGCCTAAAACCACTTGAAGAGTGACCGTCAAGATGAAGGGGCACCTTCCACATGGATAACATGAGGGAGACGTGTGGTCAGCTTAGATAACTCTGTGCTAGCGAGGATGGAAAAAGGTGGCAAACGCTATGAGTTGCTGGTTGACCCTGAAATGGTTGACGATTTCAAAAATGATCCCGGCTCAATAAATATCGATGACTTTCTGGCCATGGATGAAGTATTCCACGACGCAAGAGGTGGAGAAAGGCCAACTGAGGAAGCAATCGAAAATACCTTTGGCACCCAAGATATTTTGGAAATTGCTAAGACAATTCTAAGTAAAGGCAGTATCCAATTAACCACTAATCAGCGCAAAGCAATTGTAGAGAAAATGCGCCAGAAAATTATCCATTACATACACAGCCAGGCCGTTGACCCAAAAACAAAAAGTCCCCATCCTGTCACTAGAATTGAACTAGCACTAGAAGAATCCCGCTATTCAGTAGACCCGTTTAAGAAGTTGGAACTACAGATTAAAGATGCCGTTGATAAATTAAAGGTGCTAATCCCCTTATCTTTTGAGACAATGAGGCTGGCTTTCAAAGTGCCCGGTTCTGCATATGGTGGTGCAATGAGAGTTCTGCGTAGTTATCACGTCAAAGATGGTTGGCTAGAAGATGGAACATGGGCTTGTGTAATCGAAATACCTGCTGGAATGAAAGGTGAAATTATCGGCCAAATAATGAAACTCTCTTCACAGACTGAAGTCAAAGAAATATGATTGCAATTACCGTTCGTTAAGGGTTGAGTTTATCATGGGTTGGCCAGTCGCCGGTTCGGAGAGAAAGAAATGTCCCAAGGTCTTAGCGGCGCCGAGCAGCGCCTAGTGACCCCGGGAATGACCATTGGGTCATTGACCGGGATGCGTGTCGGAAGTGGCGCAATCGTCCACAACGACGAAATCATAGCAACTAAACTCGGTTGGGTCCGAGAAAATAACGGAACCATATCGGTTGACCCAATCAATAGTCCATACATACCACGTTCAGGAGATCTGGTAATCGGCAACGTTGCAGAGGTTAGAAATAATCTATGGTTTATGGACATTAACGGTTCATTCCAAGGCTTACTACCTATGTCACTAGCACCATGGAAAGTAGAATATGGACAAGCAAGACAACACATGAATGTTGGAGACAGCTCTCTTGCTAGAGTTCAGGAAGTTGATGAATGCCATAATGTAGTGTTAACTATGAAAGGCGTTGGACTTAGAAGATTATCACAAGGTGCTGTAATTGATGTACCTGTAAACCACTTGGATCGAATCCGAGGTGAAGGAAATGCAAACTTAGACCGTATGAAAGAAACCAGTGATTGTAGAATAATTGTTGGTGAAAACGGCAGAGTTTGGGTAGATGGTCATGAAAATGGCATCGACTGGGTAAGAGAAGCACTAGATATTGCAAAACAACATGGACATAAATCTTCATTTGATTCTGTAATGAAAAAACACGAGAAAAAATTCAATAAAAAAGGTGATGCTTAATGGGCGGACACGGAGATGTACAATTATTACGAGAAGATGGACTAAGATTAGACGGTAGAAAGGTCGATGAGATGCGACCTGTTTCAATCCAAGCGGGGATTTTACCAGCAGCAGATGGTTCTGCAATGGTAACTCATGGACTAAACGTTGCAGTTGCAGCCGTCTACGGACCAATGGAAGCCCACCCAAGGAAGATTCAGCGACAAGATAGAGCTGTTATTGATGTTCGATACAACATGGCACCATTCTCAACTAGCGACAGAATTAGGCCTGGATTCAATCGAAGGTCTAGGGAAATTTCCAAGGTTACTGCTGAATCACTAGAATCTGTTGTTTTAGTAGAGCGCTATCCACGTGCTAAAATTCGTGTAGAAATTGAAATTTTGGCGGCTGAAGCTGGAACTAGATGCGCTGGGATTACCGCCGCATCTGTGGCACTTGCTGATGCTGGAATACCAATGCGTGACATGATTGTTGGAGTAGCCTCTGGTAAGATCGAAGGGACTGTAGTACTAGATTTGGACAAAGCGGAAGACAATTATGGACAAGCAGACCTTCCTGTAGGTATTCTACCAAACACAGGAGAAATTGCGTTCTTACAAATGGATGGAGATTTATCACCTGAGGAATATGATTTAGCAATGGAATACAACTTCAAAGCCGCTGGAGAGATTCACGAGATTATGGTTGCTGCCCTAAAAGCACGTTATGAGGAGAGTGAGAACTAATGGCTCAACTAGTACCAAACTTACTGCGTCAAGAAGTCGCAAGGTTAGCAGAACAAGATGCTAGAATTGATGGCCGAGAGAGATTTGAAGGCCGAGATTTCACCTTAGAAACAGACTGCCTATACAATGCTGAGGGCTCTGCAAAAGTAACGATGGGTAAGACTGTTGTTTATGCAGGCGTCAAATTTGAAATCAGAACACCATGGCCTGACCGACCAGCAGAAGGTTCCCTGATGTGCGGGGCTGAACTTAGACCAGTGGCTCACAGAAAATACGAACCGGGACCTCCATCACCTCAATCGATAGAACTTGGTAGAGTAGTTGATAGAGGAATTAGAGAATCCGGATGTATTGACATGAACAGTCTGTGCATTATTCCAGGCGAGAAAGTTTGGGGAGTAATGATAGACATTCACGTTCTTTCTGACGGTGGTAATATTTTCGATGCTTGTGGACTTGCCGCAATAGCAGCACTTAGAACAGCAGTAGTTCCAGCAGAACGATTTGATGTCGGTGAAGATTACACTCTTCCTGTTAACGGCACCCCAATTATGGCTTCGTTCACTAGAGTCGGTGGACGCTATATTTACGACCCTTGTGAAGAGGAAGAATTGGGCGGGGATGAGCGAATTCACATAACAATTGGTGATGAAGGACATCTTCACTCCCTACAAAAG
>JAQXFJ010000068.1 GCA_029250385.1 Candidatus Poseidoniaceae archaeon
AGATATTCTTGAGAACGGGAAATTAGACCATCCTGATGATGTACTGGCTGAATTGGATTATGTTGTCGCCTCTGTTCACGCCATGACCAAGTGGAAGAATCGAGATGAAGTGACCAATACTGAGGAATTACTCAGAGTTATTGACCACCCTGCTACGTCGATTCTTGGACATCCAACAGGACGGATTTTACAAGGCAGAGATGGCTATGAAGTAGATATGTTTGCCGTAATTGAGCATATGGCTGAACATAATGCTGCGGGACGAATGAAGGCTGTTGAATTAAACGCCAGTCCGTACCGATTAGACTTAGACTGGCGTTTGTGTAAATATGCCAAAACTAACAATGTACCGGTGATTATCAACCCTGATGCCCACTCAGTCCGCGGTTTAGCTGACGTCGCTTATGGTGTAATGGCCGCTAGAAAGGGCTGGCTAGAATCAGATGACATCCTAAATTCCCTGTCTGGAGACGACATGACAAAGCGCTTGTCTTGAACATACATTGATGAAAGGCGAGGATGTGGAAAGTACATGCGAACATTGCGGACTGCTGTCATGGGAGCCTCTATGGTGCTGCCGGGGATGTTTCTCGCGTTAATCATCTGGTATATCGCAGGAAAACCAACTACTGAACCATTGGAGACACTTATTTGCAATGTAATACCAATGATTTCCATCGCCCTAGGCCTAGTATTTGGCTGGTTGACTGGTGGAGAATATGAACAGTGAGTGATTACCATGGCAGAAGAATTTGAGATTACCCAATGGGCAGATATTGTCAGCAAGTTCACTAAAACCTTCAATGGCCTTGGGACTGTTTTGCACAATGAAAAGATTGCTTCATTTACCTCAAAAGCGCCAGATGTTGAAACAGGAATTGCCATCTATTCAGACGGCCAATTCTCAGCCGCAATGCCCCTGCATGGCATAGACTCAGTCGTAAAAAAAGTGATCTTTAGTCATGAATCAATCACTCTAAAAGGCGATTCAATGGATTATACTTACCGAATCCCACCACAGATACTCAAACGCCGAGGCGAGTGAATGAAACGCAGCGATAAAGCTGAAAAAATCGCTTTAATGCTTGAAGAACTATATCCTGAAACACCGGTCCCCCTTGACCATGAAAATCCGTTCCAATTGCTGGTTGCGGTGTTAATGAGCGCTCAAACCACCGATTTGAAAGTCAATGAAGTAACTCCAGCCTTATTTGCCAAGGGGCCAAATGCCAAAGAAATGGCTCAATTACCGGTTGAAGTGATTCTAGCAGACATTCGTCAAGTCGGTCTTGCACCTACCAAAGCCAAGAACATTAGAAGAATGTCAGAAATGCTCATGGAAACTCACGGTGGTGAAGTTCCTGCGTCATTTGAAGCATTAGAGGCATTACCTGGAGTCGGTCACAAAACTGCTGGCGTAGTCATGGCGCAGTCATTTGGTGTACCGGCTTTTCCTGTAGACACTCATATACATCGATTAGCCGCAAGATGGGGTTTGTCCAACGGTAAGAATGTTGATAAAACAGAAAAAGATTTGAAAGCTGTATTCCCTAAAGAATTATGGAATAAATTACACTTACAAATTATCTTTTTTGGTCGTGAGTACTGTCCGGCAAGAGGTCATGATCTAACGACATGTCCAATCTGTTCATGGACTGCTACCAAGAAACGTATCAATGAAGAGATGAAACGTTAATCAGAAAATCGAGAGATTTGCTGCTGCGACATTTCCTATTAGCAGCACACCGGTGATTACTGCAGTGACTCTTACTGCTGTATGATGAGCGTCGCCTTGATTAGCCTCACGTAGTAGTGCATAGGCAATTAGACCCATGCCCACAGATTGTAGCATGCTAGATAACGCACCTAGGCTGGTGCCTAGCTTTTCATGAGAAAACTGGTCTTCTGCGTATTTACTAGCATCCTCGTAGTCTGCAGGATTAGGTGCTCCAACTAAATCAGTAACTTGAGCAAACATGGCACCAATTACAATAATTACAATGGCAATCATTAGCCATTTACTAAATGAGTAAGTGCCGTATTTATCTAAGAATTTAGGTTGAGGTTGGTAAGCTGCCATTGGTTGAATCGGCTGCATAGGGTGCATTGGTTGCGGGTTTTGGGCTTGTACAGGGGGACCGGGGGCCGGTTGCATATTGCATAATTGTGGAATCAATCTATAATACTTGACAATCATTAAACCGAGAATATCGATGATGCAGCGTCAAGTATCACCGCGGTTAGTAATGAAGTTAGTCCGGCAATCCAAAGGAAGGAAATAGATTGACCAAGAGCACTGGTAAAACCGCCACCACGTAGCCTTGTAGCAATCAATGCAACTGCTAAAACTTGAATCAGAACCAATATTGAAACGACGATTTTGAACATCCGTATATTTTCTCCAACCGAACTAGCATCTTCCATCACAGGTAAAGCCACACCGCCGCCAAAATCCGATAATGCTGAAACATCTGTATCGGTTAAACCGCTGGCAACTCCAGCAATTGCGTCGCCAAGTTGTAGCACAATTGCAATTGTCACATTTAGGCTGGTTACGCATGCGATAAGTAAACCAATGGCAACACCCCACATTGTG
>JAQXFJ010000080.1 GCA_029250385.1 Candidatus Poseidoniaceae archaeon
ATAAGATCGGTAATAAATTGCTCAGAATAGTCTTCATCCACTCCAAGGTCACCCGGTCCACAGTTGGTACCATCGCCGTTAGAGTCTTGATAATTGGTAGGAGAGGTGGCAAGAGCAAGACAATCCCCATCATCATCAAGGATTCCATCATTGTTTGCGTCACCCCACGGGTCTTCATCAACAAGACCGTCGCCATCATTATCGTAGCCAATATTGTTGTAAGAGAAAGCGATGACTTCCAACTGCATTAGAGCAACAGTGTAAGACATCCACTCTCTTGCGTGGTGATTACCAACAATCATGACGTCGTGTCGGTCAGCATAATTGCCATTATCGCCAACAAATTCATTGTATTCTCCGTTTTGAACATCACCAGTAATCTTCATCCATGGGGATGAATATCCATAATACCAGCCTTCGTAAGTATCTGCAGTGACTGTTTCGCCACGTGCATTAACGCCACCTAGCAAGCCTTCATGGAATTCAAAAATATCTGGATTCTCTTGTTCGAGTTGTAACATCAAAGCCTTGGTTGTTTCATAGGTGTGGTATTCTTTGAATTGCCTATCTCGGTCCGATTCTGGCGCCCAAGGGAATATTTCGTTGGAATAATCCTCGGACCAGATATCGGTCGGCTCTAGACCTGACGGCTCGTCTTGAGCAAGTGATGAAGCAACCATCGGCGTCATCAAAGAAAGCAGTAGCGGAAGGCACAACAGCACACCAAAAGATGGCCTTGTCTTTAACGCAACAATTGGAGATTTACTATTCGACGACATCCTATCGTGTTAGCGAAGTGCTTTGAGTTCTTGAAGCCGTCGTGCAATCGCACGGATGCAAACAGCACGATAACTTCAGATTAATTTGAGTATTTCTTCTGGGGGACGGCCAATAATTGCCTTGCCATCTTTCACCAGTACAGGCCTTTCAAGCAGCTTTGGTTTAGACCGCAATACCGTGATTACCTCGTCTACTGAATCAACAGCAAAATCTAATTCTTTGAAGGCTTTTTCTTGTTTACGAATAATCCCCACCAGAGCTGCTAGTATCGGCAAATCCTCTTCCATTATCCCTTGGTCAAGGTAGCGATGCTCTTGAAATGACACGCCCATATCTGTCAACAATTTGACTGCTTGACGGGATTTTGAACACCGTGGATTGTGATATAATCTCATGCTACTTCACCAATACTGACAGTTAATGAATCAAACTGCGCGCTATTTACCTTAGAATACCTCTAAAGTAATGAGGCTGTGCACCAACCATGACTGAGACAGATATTGCTACTCAAGCAGCGGATACAGTTGGTGTTAACGAGGCCACTGTCCTAGCAATTATCGGTATTGTGGTAGCCGGTATTTTAGTTAGATTTTTGACCATGGCATTTGCTCCTTCACTATTGAAGAAAATCATTCGTTCCAAAAACCTACAGCACAAAACTGTGAAAAATTCCGATAAAGCGTTAGGTTCAGCGGTTGGAGCATTAGTGTCTTATCTGCTATCGATACAATTGGTAAATGCAGTTGAAGATGGTTCAACCACCTACGTAATGCCTGATATTTTGATAACAATTATGCCAAATGTATTCCAATTTATTATTGCTCTAGCATTAGTAATTTGGGCATTTAGACTAGTCAATGTGATCCAAGATGTGGTACTGATTCTTGACAGTGATGGAGTTGCTGATAGCAGTGACAAGACATTAATCAGCGCTCTAGAGAGTGTTATGCGATTTTTTATTGTCTTTATTGGCTCGGTATTCATCGCCGACGCAATTGGTCTGAATTTGACCTCACTAATTGCCGGACTGGGTATTTCTGGTCTAGCACTGGCTCTTGCCGCAAAAGATACAATTTCCAATTTCTTTGGCGCAGTCACAGTATTACTTGACCGTCCGTTCAAAGTTGGAGATTGGGTAGTAGTAGGACCTTCACAAGGTGAAGTAATCGAAATCAATCTACGAACCACCCTAATTAGAACCGGTATTGATACGGTAATTACCATTCCAAACGCCAATTTAGTTAGCACTCCAGTAGAGAATTATGGCAAGCGAAGATGGCGCAGATGGCAAAGCATGCTGCATTTTGACCTCAATTCCAACCCGGATAATGTCGAAGCATTCCGCGATGATGTGCTAAATTCAATTATGGAAAATTCTGCTACTATGAATGAAGACTCTTCCTGGTGCCGAGTCAGTGATATTTCTGCTACCTCGATTGACGTTTCATTGAACCTATACTGGGACGTACAAGGTGGTGCAGACGAGCGACAGGAAAAAGAAAAGTTCCTCCTCGAAGTTATGCAACTGGCCAAGAATCATGAGCTAAGATTCTACGATAACAGAATTAGACAACAGATGTAATCAGTACGGATTCGGGTCTTTAGCCCAATAGATTTGATTGCTTAGAATGGCAAATAGCAAACAAGTTATGCCGGCAAATCCGGCAATTGTTGGTGATATTGAATCCATTCGCCAGGCAAAGAAAGCAATTACTGCACCGATAATTCCACCCCAAAGTCCAGACTTCCATAAGCGAAGCACTCCCAAGTGAGCCTGTATTCTTGAGACATCATTAAGCCACTTTTGGGATTTCTTCCGCAAGGGCTCGTCCCCATACATACGGGCTTCACCAAGCGCCAATAATACCGCATGGTAACGCCAAATCCATGGCCCGCCAAGTAGGGTAGAGAGAGCCTTTTTACTACGGTAATTAGCAGGCGTAGTGGCTAACCATGAATCTAGCAAGTCCTTTCTAGCGGTTTCATCCATCCCTTCTGCAAAGGAGATTTGCTGTTCAATCATCATCAGATGGGCCATTCCCGGCAAACGGTCCGACTCGCACAGAATATGTTCTACCGGGCTTCTTGAGTCAGCAATAAAATAAATCTCATCACCTTTTTTACCTAGCAATTCCAAGTCAAAATTCAGTCTTGGAAGCCCTACTGTTGCCGCACTGTGTGGAGCACGCCAAAGAGTGCTGGTCTTCAACTCAGCTTCAATATCCTTCAATCGGTCGTTCCATCTACGCTCTGTATTAGGCGTAGAAAAATCATCTAGGGCAGCGTGGATTTGGCCAAGCATTCCAGCCAGTTTATTGGCCAACTTTACCTCACTTCCAGTGATGGTTTCCGCCAAATCATAAACTGCAACTCTGTCGTTTCCTTCGGTAAAGTAAACCATACTTGGCAAAATTACCGGTTGACTCTGTAATGCATTATTCCACGGCTCATGTCTAACCATCCTTGAGAGATCATTGCCCACTGAGAACGGTAAAACTCGAGCGATTTGTTTGTCATTTATCTGCAATAACAGGCCCTTTCGGTCTTCACGCAGGATGGATACCTCGGTTACTTTTGGCCATGTTCCAACTATTGCTGATTGACTTGGCGCCTGAGCCCACCAGTCAATGGTCAAACAATCATGATAATTCCAGCAATGAAGGGTACCAAATTCAGTCCTAATTTTGCCTGAGGCAAACGGTTCTGAGTCTTCATGAATGATGCCGATTGGCCACCAAGGAGACTCGTTCATGACAATGGGAGAGGCTCCACATTGACAAACTCTCACTTTTGTAAATGCCATAAAATAGCGTTAGCATAAAATGGTAGGCAGACTTGCTATGAGCGTGGCACAGCAAATTATTATCCCCGGTGCCATCCAAGGCGGTGGTTCTACCAACAAGCGATGGTGGGTCTTTGCAGGACTGATTGTTGCGTGCTTTTTTTTCACTGCCGTAGGAGTGGCAATGGAACCTAATATAGATGAATTAGATCAGTGCGACGATGAAGAATTTTTCACCGGAGAGGTGTCGGAGGAATGTCTAGATTTGCGCGAACAAGCGGCTAGTAGTGCCTTTGTTGGAGGAATTGGCGGCTTATTTTGCTGTAGTGGGATTATAGTGTTGATTGTCGCTTCACTAGCAGGTAAACCGGCGGCAAAAACCGTGGTTGTTCAACAAGGCTTTATTCCACAAGCACAAGTGGTTCAAGGCAGACCTCAAATTATCCAAACCGGAGCAGTGGTCAAGACTGGCTTTGCTGGGACAATGCCAACGCAGAAGGCTCGTGCTAATGTGCAAAATCAGCAACCTTATCAACAAACAAAGCAACAATCTAATCAACAGCCTAAACCACAACAAGGCAGCGCACCCACGATGGATGAAATTAACAAGTTGGCCGCTGAAGCCAATAATCTAGAACTGGCTAGAGACTTTGCTAAAGCCGCTGAATTATATCAAAAAGCCGGACTATTCGCTGAGGCAGGACGAATAAGAAAGACTTACTTAGAAAACGATAAGCCAGTAGTGCAGATTGGTCAAATTGGTGATTCTGTAGTCAAAGATTCGGTCATCATGGGCAAGCAGAATCAACCTCATGTATGTCGAAATTGTAGCTTAGAAATCCAACCTGAATGGAAGTTCTGCCCGTCTTGCAATATTCCTCTGTGAAGTGATAAAATGGACTATGCGTATTATTCACTCTCGCTAATTATTGCCTATGCTTTAGTTAGATATTTTACCGAGAATACTAAAATTCATCTGAAATTCAAAGGCCTGTGGGTTCATCATTGGATTTTAGCAGCACTCACTATGCTGATTGTCCTGTATCTCGAAATTGATGAACCATACATTTGGGGTGCACTTACCGGTGTTGCATTAGAAGGATTGCCGCGCAAGAATTGGTCGATTCGTAACAAAAAGTAACGTCGGCATAACCCCTTTATCATCGATGGATGTGCTAGGGATATGGACGATGTCGAATGGCTTCAGTCAACATTATCCTCTGAAATAGAAGTTCGTCCGCCGACCAGTAGACGTCGAGAGGCTAGATATCTGGCAGGTAATTGTGTCAAATTATACCACAGTGAACAATTAATCGCCTATGCAGAAATGCGCATGGTAGGGCGTCATATGGAGATTTCAACCGTCTTAGTAGATGCGAACTTTCGCAGCCAGGGTAAAGGGAAGGAATTAATCAAAAAGGCATTAGAGAGCATAACTAGTGACAAGATTTTGTGTTGTACTAAGAATCCTGCAATGGCAAAAGTGCTCAAGGAACTTGGTTTTACTGTCAAAAAATGGCCAGGGTTTTACACCTATCTGATATTATCAATCAATACCATACGTCGATTATTCTCCATGCTCCTTAGATTTGAGTTTAAACGAATTTGGCAACAAGGCAAAGGGATTCACAAATATGACATGTTTGTAATCGAGGAAAATTAATCTGCCAATTAAGCAATATAGCAGTTAACTGACCACTTGTTATGCATCGCCGAGTTACTGTTCCAGCAAGGGTCAATATCATTGGCGAGCATACCGATTACGGACAAGGACTTGCTCTGCCATTTGCCATTAACAGGTATTTGGTTTTGACAATAAAACCTCGAGAATCTGGTTATTCTGGTGATGAAACAGTCGTTGCTTTGTGGCAAGCCATAGGCGGTCCGCCAGCTGATTTAACGGTCAGCAGTGAAATCGCCCAAGGCAAAGGCATGTCCTCATCTGCCGCCCTTTGCTTGGCCATTGTCCTTGGCCAATATGGAAATATTGATCCGCTTGAGGCGTGTAAAAAAGCCCAATCCCTCGAGCATGATGTCCTCAATACCCCGTGTGGTCTGCTTGACCAAATGGCGATGATGTATGCCAAAAGTCAGCACTGCACAATGATTGACTTTTCAACAATGGAAGTTGAGCACCTCGTTTTACCAGAAAACTGGATCTTTAAATTAGTCGACTCAAACATTCATCGGAACTTATCAGAGATGAATTATAATTCAGCTAATGATTTCCTTAATCAGCATCTTATAAGCGAAAATCAGCGGGTAAAACAAGCCGTTGGTGCCAAACCAGAAACACTTGGCCAATTACTCAACCAATCACATGATTCCCTCAAACAATTAGGCGTAAGCACGTCAGAAGTGGACAACTTAGTCGAGAATCTGCAACAAACCGATGGGGTACTTGGTGCTAGGATGATGGGTGGCGGATTTGGTGGCATGATCTTGGTGCTTGTTGAAAATGATGCGGTATTACCAAATTACTTACCAGTGGTAAGTTCAAGAGCGCCGTTGCTTGAAGAATTGTGATAAATTATCTAGCCGCTCAGGTGTGCCCATATCCCAGAATTTAGTGTCGTCATAATGTGCTTTTATTTTACCTGCAAGTGCAGGATAAACCGTGTTTTCCCAACTCCACTGCTGATCTCGGCCAAATAGCAATACCAACCGTTTACTTACCACACTAGTGCCAGCCTCATAACCATTGAAAAAATCTGCTGATTGGCTTTTATCGTATTGTACCACAAAGCCGTCTTCATGTTGCAAATTCATGGTATCATGTGATTGAGTTACCGTCATGGTGAGTAAATTTTGACCATTTTGATGGGTTTGCAGTAAGTTGTGGTAATCAATAGGATGGAAATCGTCTCCCCAAAGCAAAATGAATTCATCTTCTAAATTGTCTACAGCATTCCATAATGCGCCACCAGTTCCTAGTGGACTTGCCTCTTTTACCACTGTTAATTCAACCTCATCATGTTGGTAATCGTCAAACATGATTCCAAGATGCCCTGTCAGTAGTAATGCTCTATCACAACCCTGACCGGCAATCCAGTCTAGAATGTGAGTAATTATCGGTTGATTGTCGACATTAATCAGTGATTTTGGGGTAGATTCGGTCAACTGACCAAGCCTAGTACCCAATCCTCCAGCCAAAATTACGACTTGTGGCATTGAAGTTTTAATACTCAAACCACTGTTCATGATGCCTAACTAACGATTCGATTTATGAAATAACCGATTACCTGTCCTCCAGTCACGACAGTGATACCAAGTGTTGCAAATCACACCAATGTTACAATATATGGTACATAACCTCAAACACTATGGAAGGGACGAAATGATATGTCGGAACATATTGCAT
>JAQXFJ010000097.1 GCA_029250385.1 Candidatus Poseidoniaceae archaeon
TCCATAGCCTAGCCAGATGTAGTGATGAAAACAACAAGAATGCAGATGAGGTAGTTGAGGCTACTGCTGCTGCGTAAAGTCCGCTATTTTTGGAATCGGCATAATAGCCGATTAACAAGAAGCCAATAATTGTCGCAAACATCACGACACATCCGATAAAAATAGTAAATTTCCACGGGTTCTTACCCGCTTGTAATGCAGTATAACTCGGTGTTGCTACCAAAGTAAAACACCATCCTAGTAGTAATATCATGAATAGTTGAACAGCTGAAGCACCAATACTGCCATCGGTGTATTGCTGTGGAAAAGCGGTTGGCAGTATGAATGTGATTAACAGTGCGCCACCAAATAATCCAACTGGCAACAGTCCGAAGCACAGGTCTAGGGATTTGTTGATGACACTTTCAAAGCGGTATTTTTCTTGTCTAAAAGAGCCAAGTATTGGCAGCAGTGCGGCTCTCATTGCTTGTGGAACAACTAAGCCAGCAAGCCAAGCAATTTGTGCAACATGGAACAATGCTGCACTCTCAACACCCATTGTCCCTGCAACAATAAACTTCTCAATCCTAACCACATAAGGCAGTACTCCAAGGGTTATGGCAAATGGTAAAGATTGTAATAACAAGGATTTGTTATCAATCCATGACTCTCCCAGACTAGACCAATCGCGAACCTTAACCGAACTTTGCAAGGATAATTTAGCCAATAATATTGAGATGGTTAATCCCACCAAAGCGCCTATTAGAAATGCTAAAGCATAACTTGCCACAGAATTAACTCCAAAATAGTATAGCATCAAATAACCACTCATAGTTACCAAGCGTTCCGAAACCTTGCTCCAAGCCTCTAATGAAGCATAACCTGCAGCCCTTAATCCAGATCTTGGTGCATAACTAAAAATGTGCGCTAAAGCAATAGTCATACAAATTATTACCACGGGTAGGTACTGCGACCAATCATTGACTGTGATTGAAATACCAATTATGGCAATCGCAATGAATGGCATCATACAGTAGAATTGTATTCGATATATCCGCCAAATCGCCGGCCATATGTGGTCCACAGATTTAGCACCATCACGGGCTAGAATGGTTGGAAGCCCCAAATCAATAATCAAAAACGTGGTAGCAAAAATATCTAAAGCAATAATGAAGATTCCATAATCTTCAGTGATTAAGGCTCTTGTCAGTACGATTTGGCCTACTAAGGCTAAAAAAACCGCGATAATATCTGCGCCGATTAACCAACTAGAATCCCTCCCCATATTCAGTTCACGGCCTTGGTGCCGGGGTACTGACTCGGTCATATCTATGCCTAGACACGCTTCATTTCAAGCATCCTCTAAACCACATGTTCAAATGATGCTTTTGCAAGGGCTATGTGAGGTGCGAGTATGGTTGATGCTAGTTGGGTTGAATCTGAAGTCCTCAAAGCAGTGCCTAATGCAGTTGTGGAAGTAATTGACCTCCACGGCTCAGGAGACCATTTTCATGTCCGAATAATCACTGAGGATTTTGAAGGAATGAGGCCGTTGCAAAGACAACGTCAAGTGTTGGCAGTCATGAAGCAACATATCCCGCACCCAGTTCATGCACTAGACTTGAAGTGCATGACACCTAAGCAAGCTGAAACAGCTGGAGACACCGCGTTTGACCCCCATGGCGGTGGACGAGGCGTACACATCAGGCGGATTCAAAAAAATAAAGAGTGAGAAAAATGGATTGGACAGAAGAAGAATTGCAAGCAATAGTAGACGAACATTCCTTGGTATTGTTCATGAAAGGAACACCTAATGAGCCACAATGTGGTTTTTCAAATCGAGCTGCACAAGTGCTTCAACAACTTGGTGAACCATTTGCGGCAGTAAACATCCTAGAAGACCGTAGAGCGATTCCAGCCGTTTGTGGTTGGGCAGATTTTCCTACCATGCCTCAAGTTTATGTTCACGGTGAATTAATTGGCGGTTCCGATATTGCTCTTGAGATGCTACAAGATGGCAGTCTAAGAGAAATGTTTGACGCTGGGCGCAGTGCTTGATTATTCTAACATATCAATAATCTCGCCAACTTCAGCTGATTTTGCGATAGTCATCCAAGGAGTAATAGTCGAACACTTGACATCAGACTTCATTCTTTCAACTCCACCACCGCTGATGTTTAGCACTGTACAATCATCTGGGTCAATCTCACCTGTTGCTAAAGCCTGTATCAAACTAGCAAGCGCAACGCCACCCGGTGTCATAATATCGATACCTTCCGTTTGTTCAAACAACTCTTTGGCAGCCACAGCCGCCTCTTTTGCTACAACATAGGTCTGTCCATTAGACTGTTTTAGAATATCATGAACACCTCCTTTCACGTCATATGCAGGTGATTTATTGAGCAGGTAATCGGAGTAAACAGTTACTTCTTCATCTGGAAAATCAGCCTTGATCAAGTGATCTCTTTTTGCTTGCCAAGCATTGTGAATTGGACTATGTTCCACATTTTGGCTGACATGCTGCCTTGGCGGCGGCCCATCAAAGAAGCCGGCATCAATGGCCCTAACCGCCATTTCATGAACACCAATTGGTCCTGGCCCTCCACCAATACCCTGGAAATAATGTTGCGGCATTGTTCCAATCGTGAAAGCCGCATCAAGAATTAAAGAACCAATACCGTCTCTTCTGGCAACATTATGAACACTACCTTCCATTTGCCAATTATCAAGATGCTTAGCTAATTTTTTGGAAAACACCTTGGCATCATAGTAATCACCATCTTCTAAAACAATCAGTTTCACTGAATCGGTTGGATGGCCGTTAGGCACATACAACCGCTTTGCATGTAGGTGGCTGACAATAATAATTATTGGCACATTATACAATCCACAAAAATAGGCAAATGCTCGCGCAGTATTTCCCGCACTAGCACAAATTAATCCTTCACAATTTTTTTCTTTCAGGCGGATTAAAGTTGGAACTGCCTCCATATCCTTGAATGACCCAGTTGGACAAAGGCCATTCCTCTCTGGCCAATAGCCGTGAAAGGTGACCCACAGATTGTTCATGCCAATCGCTTTGCCAAGTGCTTCGGCCTGGTAGGTTTGAGTTCCCACATCAAGGTCAGAGATTTCATAATTTGGCATCCAGTCATGAAATTTCATCATCCCGTTGCGCCCTTGATTTACCGTTAAACCATTATGATAAATCGTTCTTAGTAAAGCACCATCAGTATAATGTAAGGTGTAGTTATCGTCAACTAAATCTTTGGTAGTTAGGCATTGTAAAGTATATTTTTCATTCAATTAAATCGATCCTATGTGGTTTATTGGTAGTATATTATTTACTCAATAGTTAATGATTCCAATTAAACGAACCTGCGAGGCTCGGCTTAAGACTGTTCTCGAGGAAACACAAGACGGAATCCAATACTTAGACAGGTCTGCCAACTGCATGAGTTTGCCAACCCACTGTTTCAAGTTCTGATAAATCTAGCACTCTTCGACCATCATAAAGTAACGGAGTACGCATATTTGCCAATAATGATTGCCAATCCAAATCAACACATGCTTTGTGAGCAGTAACTAGTACAGCAATATCATAATCCTGGGCATCATTTATTTCTTCAATAACGGTAACTCCTTCAGGATAATCAGTAGATTCTATGTGTGGGTCCCACGCTCCAACTTCAATGCCTTTTGACATCAATGTCTGAGCCAATGGTTCAGCAGGAGTTTCTCGGGGGTCGCCAACTTCAGCTTTGTATGACCATCCAAGTAACAGAACTTTTGCTTCACCAGCAGGAACTCCGGCATTCCACATCAGATCACTTAGCACACCAGCAACATGGCTTGGCATTGAGCGATTAACAGCACGAGCAGCAGTAATTAAACCAGCAGGAACTCCCACATCAGCCGCTCGTTGAATCATGTAATATGGGTCCACAGGAATACAGTGTCCACCTACCCCGACTCCTGGAGTGTAGCGATGAAAATTCCATTTTGTCGCTGCTGCAGAAAGAACGTCTTCCACATCGACATCCAAAGCAGGGAAAATTCTGGCAAGTTCATTGACTAGTGCAATATTGATATCACGCTGAACATTTTCAATTACTTTTGCCGCCTCAGCAACTTCTAATTTGCCAACATAACGAACATCTTCAGTGGTTAGTTTACTGTAAAGCGAAACCAGAGCCTTGCCAACTTCTGGATTACTGCAACCAATTACGCGAGCAACCTGTCTAACTCCATGCGCAGGATCCCCGGGGTTGAACCTTTCAGGACAATAAGCGATTTCAAGGTCCTCTCCAATAACAAGCCCCAATTCTTCGATAATTGGCAACCATGTTTGAGCAGTAACTCCCGGATAGACTGTTGACTCAAGTACAACAATTGTATTCGAGCCTTTTTCTATTGCTTGAAATACATCTCTTCCAGCACCTGCAACGTAAGACAAATCAGGCTTGAGGTCATGAGTAATTGGTGTTGGAACAGTTACGAGAATTACATCACAATGAGGCACCGCTTCAGCTGCAGAAGTAGTAATGTGCCATCTTTCAGTTCCTGGTTTTGGAACAATATCATCAACATCAGGATCACCAGTAGGATTTTGTCCCTTCATAACCATGTTAACAGTTCGCTTGGAAACAGCAACTCCCCATACGGTAAAACCAGCATCATGAAAGCCTATTGCTGTAGGCAGTCCAACATATCCAAGGC
>JAQXFJ010000111.1 GCA_029250385.1 Candidatus Poseidoniaceae archaeon
TCGAAACTCTACAAGGCATGGGAGTTGAAATTGAATGGGGTCAAGATTTGGATTACTCTAAGGAGAAGGTTTTGACTCAGGACTTTGATGTTCCCCATTTCCTAACTCATTATCCTAAAATCGCCAAACCATTTTATCACCGAGTTGACCCAGATGACGAAAATTATGTTTTGTGTCATGACCTACTGGCTCCTGAAGGATATGGAGAAATTATCGGCGGCGGTGAAAGAACATGGTCAGAAGAAGAGATACTTGCTCGTATTGATGAAGAGGGAACTCCAAGGGAGCCATACCAATTTTACATCGACACAAGAACCTACGGCGGTGTTCCACATGGTGGATTTGGACTAGGTGTTGATAGAGTATGCTCTTGGCTAACTGGTGCAGACCACATTAGAGAAGTAATACCATTCCCTAGAGATTCACGAAGAATTACTCCTTGAGTTGGTTAAATGGTCGATGCAATTGCATTAGGTAGTGGACTAGTTGGCGAATTTGTCATCAATGAATTAACCAAACTCGGCTATCAGGTGCATGTTATTGACCTTAAGATTCCGGATTTGATAAAAAATAACCCACTAGTTAGTTTTCAAGAAGGCGATGTCTTTGATCTCTTAAGCCAAATGCCCAAAGGAGGTATTGCAGTAAATATGCTGCCCGGACGAATTGGTGAAAAAATGCGTACTATATTGATTAAAGATGGCATGGATGTTATTGATTTAGCATTTACCGAACAAGATCCAAGTCAACATAACTCATTGGCCAAAAAATACTCATCGACGATGATTTGGGATGTTGGAATCGCCCCCGGATTATCTAATATGATAATTAAGAAAGAGTTTGGAGAAAATAAAAATATTCTATCAGCCACAATTAAAGTCGGCGGCAACCCCCAGTCCCCTGATGACAAATGGTCATATATGGCTCCATTCTCTCCCTCTGATGTCATAGAAGAATATACTAGACCAGCAAGAATTTTAGTTGATGGAGAAGTAAAAATTGTCTCCGCACTAACTGAAAAGCATTCCATTGATGTAGATGGTTTTGGGAAAATGGAAGCATTTCTAACCGACGGATTAAGAAGTCTACTCGTTTCAAACCTAAGTAAAAATATGAAAGAATACACTGTAAGGTGGCCCGGACATATCACCAAGTGGATTGAGCTAGCAGGAGAATTAACCGAGGATGAGTTACTTGAGGCGTGGAAATTTGATAAGCAGCGTGATGAGTTCACTTGGATGGAAATAGCCATACATTATGTTGACCAAACAGTGTCATGGATAATATCTGATACGGGAAAGGATGGTTTTAGTTCAATGGCAAGAAGCACTGGATTAGTCACTGTTGCGTGTTTTATCGAACTAATGAATAAATCAAATAATCAATCAACACTTTCTCATTCAGGGGTACTATCGCCAGAAGATTTAGACGCCGGATCTATTAATCGGATAATACAGTTTGTCAAACGTAACGGTGTATCTGTTCAACGATATATCAAATGAGGGTCTCTCCGCACATAGGGCATTCCATGCCTGGGATAAATACACCCAACATAAATCCACAATGGGGGCAAAACGATGAGATTGAATCTATTTCATCAATTACCAATTTACGACCACCTAATCATTCATTCTTGCTTTTATCAAGTTTAATACTAATGCCAAATCCTTCTCTTCAATAACTTCGTCACAGTACTTGAGTGGCCTTTCATCCCATGGATTGAAACATATCGCCAAATCAGATTCTTGGAACATTCCAATATCTCCCGCAGAGTCACCAACAGAAATTGTTTTGTTTTTTGAGATACTGTAACGCCTTTGTAACATTTTTACAATTGCACCTTTACCATTCATCTGAACTTGGTATCGTCCGAAATCATCTAATTCGTACATCCCGTTTGACAACTGATTGCCACGTAACCAACCATTAGTGAAAACTGATAATTTAGTATCAAAACCATTGCCATAACGTTCAGCAGTAAACCGATCAATTCCTCCCCATCTTCTACGCCAGGGCAAGTTCGAAGGAAACTGGGCTGCAATATCTCTAGCTGTTTGTTGTAGACCACCTGAAACGATTGCAACCTTTGCACCATCTTTGATTAATTCAGAGATTAACAAATGCCAATTATCCATCATTGGCATCCCTTCCATCAAAGAGCGTAATTCGGAATCTGTAATTTTCCGATCTTTAATACTACTTTTTATTAGGGCAATATCCAATTTTATCCAATCCCACTCATTCAACAAACCTTGATTGTAAAGTTCAAATGATTCGTCATTTGAAATGCCTAATTTATCGTAAACAAATTGCCAAGTAGAAAGATGGTCAACTAACACACGGTCCATATCTAAACAGACCAAATAACGAAAATCCGACATATACACACCTGCTTATGATACTTTATCATCTAGTTTATTCCAATTATATTGGGATTGAATTTGCTCAACTTGTTTACCCATTATGTAAAGAATAATAGCTACCATCATGGCAAATAGTCCAATCAGAGTCATCGCAATGGTAGTTAATGTCACGCCTATGGAGACAGAATTTAATTCGCTAAATGTATCTACTACATTTCCAGATAATTTGTAACCTAGAATGAATAGTACAATCCCTGGAATGCCAAATAAGAATAACGGATGCTTAGTTTCCAGCATCCAATAAAATAACTGTGCAAATCTAGATGCAGTCGCAAGTGATTCTCTTTGGGGTAAATTTACTTGACCTGAGGATTCGATAATCCGTACTTTGTAGTCTGATGAAAAGTTCATCGCAGTAGATAATTCAGTGGTGTTTGCTAAAGCGAACAATCCAGAGGATGATAGGAAAAGGTGATCGATTTCTAGGGAAGCTATCACCAAATCATCTTCGTTAATTTTTTCTGAGGTATCATTTTTGACAAATGAAAAATAAATATCCCACGCTTCACGAGACCTGTTAACAATGACCGGCAATTCCCTTAACTTCCACTCTTGGGTTACCATTATTATTAAGCTATTATAATTCTCTGATAGTGATGAATTAGACAGAAACTTGGCTAAATCACAAGCGTTTAATTGATTGCCATAATTTAGTACTTGGCAACCAAAGTCTTCTGCCAGTTCAATAGTTGAGTCACTAGAACCAAGGTCAACTAAGACTACTTCTTGAGAAATCTCTTGTGCTCTAACCAATAAAGAAATTATCCTCAGTTCAATGTCTCTTCCGACATAAACTACCCGTAACTTGTCTTCAGTCACAATTACCATACCAAATCAATTGAACTTATACTCTACGCATGATTTGAGTACTTTTGCACAATTTTTCCTAGTTTAATTCAGCGCCGTTAAGTTATCTTGATGACTATTGACAATCTAGCCCTACCATGCACAGAGGATGGCATGTAGGTGTAGTCATTCCCGCAAAAGATGAGGAATTATTTATTGGTGCAGTACTTGAAACCCTGCCAACTTTTGTTGATTCTGTTGTGGTAGTCGATGATGGCTCTTCAGATGGCACTTCCAAGGTGGCTGAAGATTATCTAGATCAAACCTATAATTTGAGGATAATTCGTCTTGAAGGAAAGGGGGTTGGTGCCGCTATTGATGCAGGCCATATGGAAATACTGAAAAATTGTCCAAAGCCATTTGTCAGTGTGGTTATGGCTGGAGATGGACAAATGGACCCAAAAGACCTGTATGAAATTATTACCCCAATTGTTGAAGAGAGGTGTGATTATGTCAAAGGTAACAGATTTATTCATCCTGAAGGATTAGGAAACATGCCAACAATTAGGAGATTCGCTAGCCAAATTCTAGCTTTTTTGACAACTCTTGCCTCAGGTATACCTGTTAATGACCCCCAGTGTGGTTATACA
>JAQXFJ010000132.1 GCA_029250385.1 Candidatus Poseidoniaceae archaeon
GGTTTTCAACCCGTAATTCAAATTAAATCTGATTCCTGTCAGTCGGAATTCACCGGAAAACTACCTGATCATTCTGTTACTATGTTGACCAATGAATCGATTGAAATGTCATTGTTATCGACAATCGATTGTCAAATATTAAATCAACTGCAATCTACTGATGGTAGACTAATTGCTATTTCCAGTAATGTGTTGTACTCCGGGGTTGAAAAGCAAATATCCATCACTTTTAATTCGGTTAGCAATCCTAATAGTTTAACCAAAATCACTGGTCAATTAATTTGTGGTGAAGCAGTCTTAGACTTAGATACCCAAGTTCTGACTTTGTCTAGAATTCCAATTAGTAGTAATTATCAATCAAAAATACCAGCTAATTCCAACTCTGTTATACTGGTTCCAATCAGCTCTAATGGTGTGGGCAGCCAAACTTTTGAAATTCATCTCGATGGTGCACTAACCAGAATTGCTGATAATCCAAACACAGTTACACTGAATGGAGAAAACGACCTCCTGCCAATAGACATAAACCCTAATGACCTACTATCAAATAACATGTTGATTAATGGTAATGTAGAAATTGTCGATACAGCAGGAAACACTTGGTTCGTTGAAATTCAATTAACAGCAGAAAGTGACGGCTTAAAGTCAATTAACGATTTTATTGGACCTGGTCAAATGATAAGTTTAGCCTTGTTATTTGCTGCTTTGTGGGTATATTTGACAATGAGAGAATCTGCCGCCAAACCTACAAAACCAAATGATAATGACGAACTCAATTCAATAGTCGCACAAAATGTTGAATCATTGGACGCGTGGGGTAGACCATTAGACGATTAAGTTCTACCCGGTAGCCAACGCTTGATATTCATAAACTTCCAATCATTACCAAGCGGAATAGCACATATCCACTTTTTATGAACACCTTCTGCAAGACGGACAGATAGGCAAATACTTTCCCAAGAAGAAGGTGCATCCTTTAGCGGTTGGAGTAACCATGGGGCGTGGGTTTTACCTACTTCATCATCGTATACACGCCATTTGCATCCATACTTGAAACCAGGCCTTAGAATGCAACCAGAATTGGCTAACTTGTTAAACAAAGACTTATCTAAATTATTACCAGATATGTGCGATTCGACCCAATTAATCTCTTCGTTTCGCAGGTTAATACCAGATAGATGTTCTACGCCAAATGATGGTAATGGCCAATCGTTAACCTCGCTCAAAAATACCCCTGAGGTAGAATTAGTGCTATGAGACAATGATTTTTCAATGTATGAAATTTCATCTTTAGTTAGTTGCTCCCAGGTTTTTTGATTACCCGAGAGATGGTCGTAACTTATACGATACATTGTGATATCCATTTCATCATCGATAACAAAAACTTCAGCAATACAGCCAGACTCTTCAACACTTGCAACCCATTTGTTCAATACATCCCAATCAACATGGTCGAAGGACCAAAACCAACGTATCTGTGAGATAGGTTTGGTTGAGAAGTGAGACTTGTTTCTTGGCCACTTTACAGCAAAGGTCCCGTCAGAAAAATCATTTTCTGATAAATTGGTTATTGGTATTACAATTTCCCCCCCTGAACGGGCCACATCAAACATAACAGATTTAGCAATGAAGTCAGAATCGAGATTAATCATATCA
>JAQXFJ010000152.1 GCA_029250385.1 Candidatus Poseidoniaceae archaeon
CAATCCAATAACCACCTCTGGTATACCACCTCTGCGGGCTAATCCTTTGGCCCCTTCAATAAAAAAATCTGCCGAAACCACCAGTAAGCCTAGAGCTAATGCTAATATGAAGACTGAAAACAAAATTCCATTACCCCCAAAGTTAGCTGATAATACTTGACTGGCAATGATTGCTAGGAAAAGGGCAGCCAACATCAACAGGGTATTGAACTGAAGAAGTTGGGGGATTCCCATCAACTTATTCCCCGGCGCCATGCCTTGGCCAAACCGTGTGACTTATTCACCATTATGATTAATTATACCAAATAGGACAAATGAATTAACCTTCTTTAATTGGCAGCAAACATGCGCACAGAATTCCTATCGGAGTTGGTGGGGACTTTTTTTATGGTGTTTATTGGATGTTACTCAATAAAGGCTGGCTATTCACCAATGATAATTTCGTGTTCGTTTGGTTTCGCGGTTTTTATAGTAATTTTAACTTCTAGAAAATATAGTGGTGCGCATATCAATCCTGCAGTATCGATCGCATTTTCAATCACCGGCCAGCTAGAAAATAAGCTGTTGGTTCCGTACTTAATTGCTCAATTTACTGGCGGAATAATAGCTGCATATCTAGTCGGGGATTTTGGTGCAACTGAGTTTTCAGTGGATACCAGTTTTGGCATTGGAATTGAAGTACTAATCACGTTTGTTTTAATGATGAGCATATATCTAACAATTTTTAGAACTGATAATGATTTAATTGTCGCCTTGATTGTAGGTTCTGTAGTCGCCTGTCTAGCGTTTATTTTCGGCACCTATACCGGTGCTTCAATGAATCCAGCGAGGACATTGGGTCCAAATTTAATCTCAAATTCAATAAGCGTCGTTCCAATTTATTTGATCTCAACAATTTTCGGTTCTTGTTTAGCCGCATATCTAGTAAAAATAAAAATAAGTAATAATCAGTGAAATTTTACTGGCAATGTATTCAAAAGATAGATTGATTTGGGCAAAGCCATGTCAGAGAAGCGAATCATGCGCAAGTTGAACAAACTCGCTTCAAGAATTCACTCGAAAATCGAGACAGTTAGAGATGAAATGGACGACCTTGAGATAGAGTTTGAACTCCTACAAAATCAAATCCAAAAATTACAAGCAAAGACCAGCAGCAAGGCAACTGCACCTGATGAAGTCGCAGTCACCTTGGAAGAAGATGACAATGAAGATGAAGAAATTGATTTAGAAAACACTTCAGCAGTAAATATCACCAAAAAGTTCTGATTAATTTTCTGACAATGTTTTTGCTAGTCGTTGGGTAATCATGTCCCCAACCTGACTACATGATGAATCGCCACCTAAATCGTAGGTTAGGTATTTGCCCTCAGCCAAATGTTGAGCAACGCATGTTTCAATTGATGAAGCAACATCAAGTAATTCTTGGCTGCCATTTTTCCTGCCAAGCCAATCCATCATCATCTGTACTGAATTAATTGATGCTATTGGGTTGACTTTGTTCATACCTGCATATTTTGGTGATGATCCGTGAACTGGTTCAAAGAAAGCATGATCATCCCCGATATTACCTGAACCAGCCATACCCATTCCGCCTTGTAATACAGCTGCAAGGTCGGTCGCAATATCACCAAACATGTTTGATGTAACAACTACGTCATAGTGTTCTGGAGTTCTTGTTAACCATTGAGTAAATGCGTCTATGTATCCGTAATCTGTTGAGATGCCAGTGTAATTTGAAGCAACTTGATCAAACGTTCTACGAAATAGTTGACAGCCTCTAGTTACGTTACTTTTGTCGATGCACGAAACTCTACTAACGCCGTCTGAAGGTGCTCCATTACGAGTTTTAGCGATTTCAAAACCCATTCTAACCAGTCGCTCAGTACCATGAGAAGAAATAGGCCTTGGATCGTATACAACCTCGCCTTGTAAATCTGGAAATTCGACTTCTGGAACCACATAATCTTCTAGTCCTTGCGCTCTGTTAGAGGCTCTTTTTAGCAGCGAATGGTATAATCCTTCTGTGTTTTCTCGCAAAATGGTCATATCTACCATTTCTGGTTCCCATATCTGTCTAAATTTGCCGTGAACTTTGTGCATAACACCATTGAAAAGTTTGACTGGCCTAACATTTGCGTACAAGTCTAAACCACTTCTAAGTCCTAGAATTACCGAACCTCCCGCAAGATCACCGTTTGGTAGAAATGCGCCTGGGTGACCGATTGCTCCAAGGAAGATTGCGTCAGATTCATCGCGACAAAATTCAAATGAACCTTCTGCCCATTCTTTGCCGGTTTCTTTGTAGAGTTGTCCTCCACAGGCAATTTCGGTCAAGTCAAATCCAATGTTGGTTTTATCAGAAATTGTGTTTAGGATTTTTGAGGCTTCTATGGCGACTTCCCTCCCAGTCCCGTCGCCCGGAAGTATTGCTATGCGGTAGTCGCCCATGATTTGGCCAAGGGCAACTGGTAAATGAACGAAACCCTAACAAAAAAAACCAAGATTAAATCGGGTTTATAAATAACAGAATCAGTTGTTAAATGACACCTTTAGAATGTCAATAACATGTTCTAGAGATGGTAAAGTATGGTTTTCTAAAGGTGGAGAGAACGGCACAGGGGTATCCAAAGCGCCAATAACACAAGGTGCGGATTCCAATGAATAAAAACAAGATTCTAGGATACGACTTTGAATTGTGTGGCCAAGCCCGCCGCTCCATTGCCCTTCTTGTAGTATTACCAACCTGCCAGTTCTCATGACTGAATCAATACATGTTTGCGCATCAAATGGAATTATTGTTCTCAAGTCAATTATTTCAATTTCAATACCTTGTTCACTTAGAATATCTGCTGCTTGTTGAGCAATATGCAGCATTGCCCCCCAAGTAATCAATGTGATATCACGGCCACCCCTTACCACTGAAGCCTTACCAACCTTGTAACGTTCCTTTGCCTCAATAGCTTTGGCAACACTTGATGTGTCCACTTTTTGGTTAATATTTTGGCCCCAACCTGTTAATCCACCTCGCAAACCATACAAACCAATATGTTCCAACATAATTACTGGGTCTGGTATCTCTGCAGCCTCGACCAATAAATCGTATGCATCTTGAGGAGTTGCTGGTGACAAAACAATAATTCCTGGATCATTAGCAAACCATGATTCAATCATGTTAGCATGAAATGGACCTGACCTCGTTTTTGCCCCTAGGGGGATACGAATTGTCATAGGGCAATCTGCTCCCCATCGCCATCGTAACATTGCGGCGTTGTTAATCAGTGCATTAAATCCAAGTGCAGCAAATCCACCAAATTGAATTTCGACCATCGGCCGCATTCCCGACAATGCTGCACCAGTACCGGTATGAACGATAATGGCTTCACACAGTGGCATATCAATTAATTTCTCATCATGTCCTGCATTTTTCAATGCGATATTCATCCCAAATGCCCCAGCGACTTCCATATCTTGACCGATAAATACACAATCGTCACCATATCTATTGGCAATGTCAACCATGGCTTGCTGGATTGCTCTAGCATAAGTCCAGCCGCCAGATTCAGCATAACTCAATGTGGATTGGCCTACTGGAAGTCTAGCTTCATGAAAGTCAAGGTGAGGGTTTGAAAGTCGAGTTAAATGATCTTGATGTGACTCTGCGTCAGAGATGCTGGTAATTCCTTTGGTGACAGTCTCTGGACTTGGCCATTCCATGGCCAAAAGGCTATCATAATCTGCCTCAACCAATTGCTTTTCTTGGTGTTCTAGCTCAATTATATCCTCTTCGCTAACGCCAAGATTTAGCAATAGTTCTCGGTGGGTTTTAATCGGGTCTTTTGCCGCCCAATAATCCAATAAATCACGGTCAACGTAACCGGGAGGTGTACCAGATTCACTACCCAAATATAGATCATCGTGATGATGAGCATGTCCACAACCCCTCATAGTTTCCACATGAATTAGGGTTGGCCCACCTCCCTCTAACGCAAACTCTCGGGCACAGGCGACGCTTGCATACCATGCAGCAGGATCTGAACCATCGATTGTCCAACTAGGAAAACCCATTGCAGATGCTTTATCTGCCCAAACTTCGACCCCTGATTGATTATTATTTTCTGTATCCAATGCAATTTGATTATTTTGTAAGATGTAAGTTATTGGTAAACCCCTAGTGCCTGCTAAATTCAATGCTTCCCAAAATTCACCCGAGGAGGAAGCTCCCTCACCTATGCAGGCAACATGGAAACGCGCTAACTTCTGTTGCCATGCGGCAAATGCCAATCCCGTCATAGTTGCACTAGCAATCGGCAGCGGGGCGGTAGGAGGTAAAACACCAACATGCCAAGCACCAATGTGTAAATCTCTTCCACCAGCGTTGTCCCAGCCGCCATTTTGATTGGAACCAACCTTGCCCAGATTTGCTGCCATAACGCTTAGCGGCGTATCTCCCATAGCTAAGGACAGGCCTACATCGCGAATCATTGGGGCAACCAAATCTCCTTCGTAGCCGTTGCCAGGAGACGCTGATAAATCTGCACTAGGATTATTGCTCAATCCACTGGCTACCGCAACGACTGCTTCTTGCCAGGTTGAGCGAAAACCCTTGCCGCCAAATTTGGTGCCGTCAGGTGTTTCAATACCATCTGTGAAGATTTGTTTCAAAGCTTCATCCATATACCTTGTTCGAGTCATGTGACTTTGCCAATCAAGTCTTTGTTTTACAGTGACTGACATGTAGTGAGCAAGCCGCCTTAACATCAGTTTCATATCAAGAAGAAAGTGAGTGTTTCTTCTGGCGACATAAGTTTCAACATCTCTTCTAGGGATTACTTCTGAATGTTTTTCTTCCGCCATTTTAGAGTCAAGTTGTGAAACTAAACCTTTGTTTAGGCCGTCGATAAATCGTTTGGAAAATTTAGACCATGATGGACCTTCAAACTGTTTGGGCTCAGAGGTGATTAGATGGTCCCAAATATCGGCTACGAGGGAAATCTTACCATCATGTTGCTGGGTTACGAATAACAAAAGTTCTCTTCTTGCTGCTTTCGCTAAAAGAGGTTGAGTGAAATCTAATGTCGATTTTGGTATCCAGTTTGAGCCAAAAATCTCCGGTAACTCCCCCTGCGCCATGGCAATCCCACCGGAATCTTACATACAAATTGAACGATTATTAGTCAATTGACATCTACCTTAGATTCTAGGGCTTTCATAGTAACTCTAGCCACGACTATTGTAGCCAAAATTGAGGCAATTATGCCGATAATTAACAGAATTGTGCCACCTGGAGAATCTTTGAATCCATCCATGCCACCACCAGAAAGCACAATTTTACCCGCAGCATGACCAAAATAGGCATACGCAAGTGAGTAGACTATACTTGAGAGATTGGAAATGAAGAACACTCTTGTAGTCACAGGACTACTGGCCATAATATAATTTAGCCATTCATCAGGAATAATTGGAGATAATCTTACCAATACAGATATTTGCATTGCTTCTTCATTAATTGCTAATTCAAGATTTTTTAAACGCTTGTCATTAGCAACCATTTCTTCGATGCGTTCTCTAAACAACCATCTTCCAAGCAGGAAAGCTAGAAGTCCACCAATTACTGAAGCAAAGAAATTAACTACTACTGCAATCCAATAAGGGAATATTGCTCCTGAACCTACTTTCAAGATTGGTGTTGGAACCAATAAAACGACTGCAATCGAGACCATTATGGCGTAGAATATTGGCGCCAAAGTCCCCAAATCTTCTACCCAATCAATAAAATCTCCAACATCTTTGAAGGCGTAATATCCAATCGCCAACCAGAGTAAAACAACACCAATACTAATCAGCAATCTGATACGGCTTACTTTACATTGCTTGATTTTTATTCGCGAGGTCTTTGTTGGGGAAGAAATAATCATTCCTCCTCTTCTACTATACCTACGATATTATCTACGGTGGGAAAAGAATCAAGAACATCAGTTAACATTTGAGTTATATCCTCAATTTGGGTAACTAATGTGATGTCTTCTACCGCACCGGGCCTCCCCAAATTCCACATCAAATCATAAACCAATTCGTTAGTTAGGCGCGTCATTTTCAACACTTCCGGATCTACTCCGAACAGTTCCTCTTCCGGCCTCAAGGCAACCAAATCCGGTTTTTCATCCAAAACCTCATCCATTATTTCCGCAACCTCAAGCTCAAGAGATTCAGCCTGCTGCTCTAGAATATCTTCCATTGAAGTCATGCCCCCTTTGAGTTTGGTCGATCGAGCATTCCCACTACCTAATTTCTCACTCTTAGTGATTTCATTTAGGGTTGGAGATGTATCTTGATTAGATTGATCGGTTTCATTTTGACCAGGATTACTAGGAATAGAGTTAGGATCAACATCTTGGACTAGATTATTAAGGGCAATTCTAAGCATTGCAGCCATAGTAGAAGGGTCAAACATGTCTTTTACTTCAATACCTTCTTCATCCATTTGAACTAATATTTCATCAATAAAACCTGGATTGATTTTCTCAGGTCCAACCAGACCCTTCAACATAGGCAAGGCCCAAGTTGAGTCGCCCATCAGCATAGCAACATCAAAACTTCCTGCACCGGTATTAGGGCCGGCAACATCAGCAGGCGGCGGCACAAATTGCTTTGTTACGTGTTTTTTTAATTGTTGAATTAAGACGATCATGTCTATTGGTTTAGTAATGACTTCAGAGATTCCTGCTTTAGCAGCAGAAGTCATATATTCTTGACCTGAATTACGAGATAGCAATACGATTCTGCACTTGAAGGCAAATTCTGGGTCTGCCATTAATCTTTGAGCAGCATCAATTGCATCACCGGATTTCCATTCACCATCGATTAACACAACTTCTGGCATTGTTGCTAAGGCAGTACCTTCTGCTTGCCTTAGAGTTCCTGCTCTAGTAATTTCAAAGCCCTCTCGCTCTAATGTATTGGCTAGTAGGGTACGCCTACCTTCATTCTCATCTGCAACGATAACCTTAGCCAGTTTAAGCCCCCCTTAAGTCGGGAAAACTAAGTCAAACATTTGAACCTCATGCTAAATTTTCTAGACATAAGTCAAAATAACTAGGCATGATAAATTCTCGAATAACGAGAAATTCACTCGATATCTGCAGGCAGAGCATTATTCCAAGCCATTATTCCACCGTCTAAATTGTATAATTTATTGCCATCATAACCGGCGTTGATAAGATACATTGCTGCCATTTGGGACCGCATGCCACTACGGCATAGCAATATTATATCACTATCTTTTGGAATCAAATCTATTTTTGACAATATATCCTCATGATTTATCTGTAGATTGGTAAAAGAGATGCGCATTTGAGAAAATTCCATATCTGACCGGACATCGACCAAGAATGGTTGCCATCCTGATTCTTTCTTACCCTTGTAGTCAGACATTGACAAGTGTTTGAACATGACACCTCCAGTCTTATTCGGTTCTTGAATTTCTCCTTCGCTAGAAACGCCATTTGTGCACCAACCATTTTCCTCAAACATAGCTCTTACTTGGTCCAGGTCAACTTCATTGTTGATTTCAGTCTTGGAATACTTTAGCGTCCTAAACTCCATTAATTCAGCATCATACAATAATAATCTGCCGGATAGAGTTTTACCATTACCGATAATAGTTTTCAGCACCTCAGTGGCTTGTATTGATCCAATAACACCAGGTAAAACACCAAACACTCCGCCTTCGGCACATGAGGGTATTGAATTACTTGGAGGCGGTTCAGGGAATAAATCACGGTAGCATGGACCGCTGTTATAATTAAACAAACTGACCTGCCCCTCAAATCTATAGATTGAACCATAGACCCACGGAATGGCGTTAATTCTACACATGTCATCGATTAAATAACGAGTTGGAATGTTATCAGTTCCGTCTACTACGATATCATAACCGGAAAATATCTCATTAGCATTATCGGGAGTCAACCTTTGGTTCCAATACTCAACTTTGATTGTTGGATTTAATTCTAATATCCGGTTTTTTGCTGATTCAGCCTTGCCTTGACCAAGGTTAGATTCAGCATGAATTACTTGCCTTTGAAGATTGGACAGTTCAATCTCATCATCATCAATTATGCCAATCTTACCAACACCTGCAGCAGCCAGATATAATATTACGGGACTTCCAAGTCCACCTGCACCAATAACCAACACCTTTGATTGAGATATTTTTTCTTGACCCTCTGGGCCAACACTGGGTAATGAGATATGTCTAGCATATCTCTGTAAGTCGACCATGCTTAGCCGAAGAAACTCTAATTCATGAATTATGAGGTTGGTCAATGGACAAATTCTTCTAGCCACTTTTCAGCATCCATTGCCGCTTGACAGCCCATTCCAGCGGCGGTAATTGCTTGTTTATACCTGGTATCAACTACG
>JAQXFJ010000268.1 GCA_029250385.1 Candidatus Poseidoniaceae archaeon
GCTGGAAGTGCTTAATTCACACGGAAAAGACACCCGCCTAGTAGTTAGCAAAGCAGGCGAAATCACTTTGCAGCACGAGTGCTCAATGTCTAAAGAAACTCTAGCGGAAATGACTAATTCGGTACTGGATGATGAAAAAAACATCGGCGGGAAGTCCGCCTCTGGGTCTGCCAAAATAGATGCTGTGGTAATTTGTCCCTGCTCAGGAACGACTCTAGGGAAACTTGCGGCTGGCATAAGCGACAATCTTGTTACTAGGTCAGCAATTGTTGCGATGAAAGAGCGCAGAAAACTAATCTTGGTTCCAAGGGAAGCACCATATGCAACCATTCACCTAGAAAATATGACCAAATTATCATCATCAGGTTCGATAATAATACCTGCCTCTCCGGGATTCTATAACCATCCAAAGACCATTGATGACCTAGTAGACTTTGTTATTGCAAGAATATTAGACCACTTAGACATTGAACACAATGTTGGAAAAAGATGGACTGGAGATGAAATATAACTCATTTCACCGTCTAATTATTGAACTTCGACTACCACGGAGTATTGATTGGTATGCCATCAAACGATTATGACAAGATGCTGGTAAGCGAGTTAAGGTTAGAATTAGAAAAGTTTCAACTCTCAACTTCTGGCAAAAAATCGGATTTAATAGAGAGGCTAAAATTAAACACCCCGCAACAACCAATGATTTCCATAGAAGCGGATCTTGTTGACGAAGAATCCAGATATGACGTGATCATGACACGCATGAAAACCCAAGTAATCGGACCACTAAATATTGGAGCAATTATCGCAATAATACTATCAGTACTGATGATTTCCACAGTGCTAATCATCCAACCGTCATGGCTTGGCTTTGGTGATGATTATGATTATGAATTGATAGACTTTGACCAACAACAAGCCAAATCTTTTGCCCAAGATTTAGTTGAGTTAGGGCATCCAATTTGGAAAGGTAGAATGAGTGGGACTGTTGAAGAATCAAACACCTCTCAATACATTCTAGACGAACTTGAAGCCATGGGTTACATTCCCGAATCAAATGAGTTTCAAGTACCAATGCATGCTATTAATTCTGAGCCGAGTTTTAGACTTTGCATCCAAGGAATAAGTGGATTGTCACCGTGCGATGGACCGGCTGGGACTTTAACTGGTGCTCAAGTTACTTCGTTTCAACATCGAAGTGATTACGTAATTCAAGGTTTTTCTGGCCAATCACAATACATGTTCAATGACAATATCGAAGTTACAGATTTAGGCAATGGAACTGATCAAACCCTTTGGCAGTCAGCCACTGGAACAATAGGCTATGTTAGAGGAGATAGTTCAAAAATTGGTAACACTGAGATGTATAGTAATGCAGCTATCAATGATCTTGCTGGATTAATAAGTGTCAATAAAAATTACAATTGCGGCAAAATTGAAGCAAATGATTGTGTACCAATTTTTAAAGGCACCAACTACGATTTACTAGTTGAAGCAAATGGTGGTAGTATACCAACTGAAATCCCATTTATTTCAATGTCTAAAGACGCTGGGGATATATTTGAAACAATGGTAATCAATGCTAGTGAAGAACCTGCTTCCATAGAACTCATTATCGATGTTACCAATGATGAGGAACTAACAATTTATGCACCTTGTGGAAAGATACAGGGTCGTACTTCTCAAGTTGTTATTGCTGGTGGCCATCATGACACAGTATATCACGCGGAAGGAGCAGTGGATGATTCATCAGGAATCGCTACCGTCTTGGAGATTGCTCGTCAGATGGCTGAAATAATTAATCAAACAGGAACGCCTGAAAGAACTATCAAATTCTGTACTTGGGGTGGTGAGGAAGAAGGATTATGGGGCAGTCGTGCCTATGTTGAATCCATGCAGAGTAGCCTGCGCGAAAATCTTAGACTATACCTAAATTTTGACATGAACCACGTTGATGCTGATTTTGAAAACCGTGGCAATAGTTTGACACTTTTTACCAATAATGAAGATGATTATGGACACATAAACCGGATTGCCGGCTTATACAAGGAAGAAAGAAGCGAATTAGCCAACAAATACAACATCCAATTTGCCCTTCTTGACGGCAAGCAAGGTAGTGATAACGAAATGCCGTGCAATTCTGATCACTGCCCGTTTGTTTATGATTTGGGTGGCGAAAATGGGCGAGCAGTTGTTTGCTATGGTAGCGGAAGTTGGGAATACCACACATACCTAGATACAATGAGTAGATTCAACGAAGAATCGCTAGCAGTGTCTGGGACAATATATGGCACCTACATGCGATTATTAGCTTACGACCTAAATGTATGATTGCGAGAGTTTCAAAACCATAAGGCAACAGGGTTGAACATGGTCGCACCCAGTGCTTGGGCATCACATATCTTGGTGGATTCAAAATCAGAAGCCCTACAGATAAAACAAAAAGTCGTGAAATTAAAAGATTTTCAAAAAATGGCTAGGAAAAAAAGTACTTGTCCATCATCCCAAAAAGGTGGAGATTTAGGGTGGTTTAGAAAAGGCATGATGGTCAGAGAATTCGACCAAGCTGTTTGGTCAATACCGTGCTCTAAAGTATCAGAGCCAATAAAATCCCAATTTGGCTATCACCTAATATGGGTTCACGAGCGAGAGGAGAATTGAATGTTCAAAGTGGGATTAGAAAATTATACCGTGATGGGAAAACACGGTGCTTATGACTTTGAACATCAAGAAGAACAACCGTTTGTAGTGAGTATCTGGGTGGAATTGCATAATTCTAGTTTTGATGACAAATTAGCAAACACGATAAATTACGCAGAACTACAATCTTTAGTGGATAAAGTAATAATCGATTCACCCCCAATAAGACTAATGGAAACTATGATGGTTAAAATAACCGAATCAATAAAACAAAATCCACTCGTTTCCAAAATTAATATACGGATTGAAAAACCAAAAGCAGCATTGCCAAAAGATGGTGGACTAGCAATAGTCGAATCACAATGGCCATATTGACAAGAGAATTCAAACCTTGAACCTATATGGGCAACACATGGACGAGACCATCTCTAGGGTGTATGTTCCATCTGTGGTTGAGGAAGACGGTAATACATTGGGCCTGGGATGTTTTAGTAGCGAAGAAGTAGCATGGCAAGTTCTTAGGGCTTTTTTGAAAAAGAGCGAACAAATGTTACTAACTAAGTGTAGTGTAGTTGTTTGGGACATTGATATTGTTGGAGAAGAAGCAATGACCGTGCTTTCAAGTATGGAATGTAAAGATTGTCCGGTTTGCTCAAGAAGAACGTTTTGGATCGATGTTGACAACTTTAGCGCTTTATGCCACGGTACGGCATGTTCTGCATGGATCGAAGAGAATACTGTGGATCCAGAAATAATTGATTGCGGATGGCCAGCCATCCGCTTCCTAAAACAAAACAAATCCATTGATGAGGCTGTTGAGGCGTTATTCAAACTAGGGGATAGATTAAAATCTGCTGGAGCTGAGAGAATGGCTAATGAAGAAGCAGAGAGTCTAATTAGTGAGAATGCTGATGAAGATAAACCTCAAACCACTTGACGTAAAATAGATGTCAAAAATATAAACGCAAATATTCCAAAGAATATGAACATCCATATTCTCATTTGCTTCTCATTACGCTTGTCTTTGTCATTTTGTTCTTGACATTCTACCGCTTTACAAACACGGGGATCTGAGTTTACTGGAATTGCTTTTTGGCACACCCTACAATGCTTGTGAGGAGCTACTTTACCACTAGAAATCTTGCTGGTTACTTTGGCCACATTATCTTTAATCTTCTTTACATCTACCAAGTAATCATCTCCTTACTATTGTTCCAACAAAATCTTTACCGTCTAATGCTGACTCGACAAGATCTAAATCCCGACCATCAAGTACAGCAATATTTATGTTAAATTCTTGCGCAATACCAACCGCAATAGGGTCAACTACAGCTGATTGGCCAGGCTTGAGGCGCTTAGTACCAGTCACTTCTACTAGTTCAGCCATTTTCATTTCGAAGAATGGCTCTGCATCGTCGTTTGTCCTTGGGTCTTTATCAAAAATATGACTGACATTGGTGGCTATTATACAATCAGAAGACCCACAATCTCTAGCAAAAGAAACCGCCACTGCATCCGTTGTGTGACCTGGACTGGTTCCACCCATAACCACGATATTGTGTGCTTCAAGTAAATCTGCAGCCTCTTTTGTTGATACCGGGATTGTCATTGCCACATTGCAACCCATGTCTAGAAATATTTGTTGAATTATAGTGGCATTTAGTCTAGTTGCTGCAATACCAACTTCATCGAGTCTATCAGGATCAGATATCATATTCTTAGCTAATTCAATCCCCTCTCTCGCTGGAAGACCACCCCCAACCACAATACCCAATCTTCTTGAGTTTCCTTCAATATGAATCGCAAGTTGGCGTAATTTACCTAACCACATTTTCCTATTTTCTAATTCCTCAGGTCGTAGTAGGCTGCCACCTAAGGCTACAATTTGAGGAGTTCTCATGAATAACCGTCATGGTTTCAGCATTTAGACTATACCATAAAAAAACATAATGTATTTTCTTTATTCGAGTGATTTCTATTATTCAACAGTGGGAGGCTTCAAGTGCTACATCTACCGCCCTGCATATGGAGGAGTCATCGTGTCAAGTGACGGCGATATAGCGACAAAACGACTTAAACTCAAGATTGCTCTTGAAGAATTAAGAGAGATGAAGGGTTTTGGCACTGAATTAGTGACCATAATTATCCCACCTGACAGACAGGTATCAGATGCTAGGTCAATGCTACAAAATGAACATGGTCAAGCGGCAAACATCAAGTCCAAGGGTACACGCAAAAATGTCCAAGGAGCCATCGAGTCGGCTATTTCAACGCTTAATAGATTCAAAACTCCTGGCGAAAATGGCTTGGCCTTATTCGTTGGATCAATAATCATTGGTAATAATAAAAACCGCATGGTAAATGTTGTAGTCAAAGACCCTCCCCAGCCATTAATATCTTTTAGATATAGATGTGATTCAACCTTTGAATTGACCCAACTTGAAGATATGTTAGTCGATAAAAAGTCCTATGCTTTATTTGTTATCGATAGGGCAGAAGCCGCGTATGGGATTGCCTCAGGGAAAAGAATCCATGTTCAAGAACACTTAGTCTCCAACATCATGGGAAAGCACCGACAAGGAGGCCAGTCTGCACAAAGATTCGAGCGACTTATTGAAGAGGCTGCCCACAATTTTTTCAAGCGTGCAACAGAGCATGCTTGTTCATATTGGTTGCCAAATTTAGAGAATATTCAAGCAGTAATTATCGGCGGTCCTGGTGCAACAAAAGATTTCGTAGTAAAAAACGAATATTTCCATCATGAAATAACTAAAAAAATAGCCAGCCCAACATTTGATGTTGGGTACTCAAACGAAAGTGGAGTAAGAGAATTAGTCGATAATGCTGGAAATCTGATGGGAGAAATTGAACTTGATGCCGAAAGACAGTTGATGAACCGGTTCTTAGAAGAACTCGTCAAGCCTGCACCAAAAGCAACATATGGTGAAATGATGATAAATAAAGCATTAGATATGGGGGCAGTTGACATATTACTAATTTCAGAAGGGATGAGAAAAAATTCTGTCGAGTTAGAATGTAGTGGATGCAATCATACCTGGAAAGTATCACTCTCTAGAACTGATGAATTACCAAAATGTAAAGAATGTAATAGCAAGGATATCAAAGAAATAAGCAGTGTTTCACTGATTGATAAACTTAGCACACTGGCTGGAAAGGGAAATTCCAGTGTTTCTTTTGTATCCACAGATACCGAAGAAGGTTCACAATTATTGCAAGGTTTTGGAGGTTTAGCTGCCATCCTACGGTATCCAGTGATGTGATAATATGGAATTGTTGAGATCTCATGTCGAACATTTACTCACCGCTGCATTAGCCAATCTAGGTATCACTAATGATGCTTGGAAACCTATGATAAGCCCTTCTAGAGAAAAAGAAATGGGTGACTTGTCGCTACCATGTTTTGCGTTTAGCAAACAATTGTCGATGGCACCACAAGAAATATCCGCTCAATTAGCGCAATCAATAAGCCCGGATCAAATAATTAGCGAAGTAAATTCTACATCGGGTTATCTTAATTTTAAAGCATCCCCTGCGTGGCTAGCAAATCAAATATTAGCAGGCAATATTAGAATTGGAGATGCAACAGGAAAGTCTCCAACTGGCCACAAGTCAGTTTTGATAGAGCATACCTCAGCTAATCCTAATGGGCCTTTCCATGTTGGAAGAGCGAGGAATGCAATTTTGGGAGATACATTAGTCAGGCTAAATCGTTTGCATGGTAACGAAGTACGAGCGGAATACTATGTTGATGACATGGGTAAACAAGTTGCAGTTCTAGCATGGGCATTAGAACATCTGACCGCCGCTAGAGTTGAAGAAATTCTTGCAGATAGAGAACCGGTAAACCCTGAATGGCAAGACAAACCGGATCACATGAGAGTCAGATGGTATCAAGCAGCTCAAGTTTTAAGAAGTGATGATGCAGAAAAAGAATCTATAGAACAAGCAATTAGCAGCATGGTACACGCTAGTGAAAATGGCGACCAGGGTGTATTGGATGCATTTGAGAATGCTTACCAGCCTGTGCTAGATGGAATGTTAGAGACTCTAAACCGACTAAGAATCGGCTTTGATGAATTTACCAAAGAATCTATCTTTGTCACTAATGGCGATGTCAGTGCAATAATGAATCAACTTAGTGACTTAGAGATCCATGGCATTGCTGAAAATGGAGCAGAATATCTTGACCTAGGAGCAAGGGGTCTGAAAGGTAAAACTGAGTTTTATTTCAAGCGTGGCGATGGTAGTTCACTATATGCTACAAGAGACATTGCTTACCACATATGGAAGTTCCAACAATCTGAAAATTTAATTAATGTACTTGGAGAAGATCACAAGTTACAATCAAAACAAGTTTCAATGACGCTTAATGAACTTGGACAAAATAGTCCTGAGGTTTTGTTTTATTCTTTCATCAAACTTCCAGAGGGCAAGATGTCAACCAGAAAAGGTAATGTCGTATTTATGGATGATTTACTCGAGGAAGCCAAGGCATTTGCAGCTAATGTGGTAAGAGAAATTCGAGTTGATTACAGCGAAGAAATGATTGCTGAAATTGCCGAAGCAGTAGGTACCTCTGCAGTTCGGTTCAATATCATCAAAGTTAGCCCAGACAAGGGCTTCACATTCCGTTGGGAAGAAGCCTTATCTTTTGATTCAGATTCTGCTCCATTCATTATGTACAGCCACACAAGAACAAAATCTATCGCTAGAAAATGTGCCGCTTTTGGTATCGAAATTGATACTATTAATCCAAATGAAATATCGCTTGAATCACTGGATGATTGTCCAAATGGCCTATACAATCTTTTGCGGACAATAACTATTCACAATGATGTCTTGAGAAGATCTGTTGAACAAAATCGACCGAATTTATTTGCTAATCAAATGCTCAATTTAGCCAATTCGTATAATGGATTTTACCGAGATTGTAAAGTCGTTGAAGATGGAGAAGTAGACTTACTCTACCTCGCAATCTCTGAGATTGCTTCAAAAATGTTGGAAGCCGGCATGATTGGATTGGGCATTCAACCATTAGAACAAATGTAGTCAGTCTGAACGATACCATCCATCAGGTAATGACATTGGGTCAACAGGAGTATTATCTTTCACAATTCTAATTACTTCCATTTTCAATGCTTCAAGTCCGACGTTTTCTAAAGCAGAAATAGTAATGTAACCACTTGAATCAACTAACAATGGCAAGTCTGTGTAATGTTCTTCCTCTAAATCCAAATATTCTTTTTCAGCATCAACAACAATGTCCCAATTTTCTGGCTTTTGTTTATGTAAATCGGCTTTTGTTGAAACCACCATTACCGTAGTTTCAGCCAGTAATTGTAATATTTCTTCTAGCAGACTATTCTGTTCAGCAACAGTCATTCCACATTGTTCACTCTCATCAATTAAAAACAAAACTAAGGAACCAAGATTTTCTAAAGCGGTAATAGCTTGCATTTCAATATCATTTCGCTTTTCCATGGGCCGGTCTAGAAGACCTGGTGTATCGACCATTTGATATTGCAGTCTGCGAAATGTAAAGTGGCCAAGGTGAATTCTTTTGGTGGTAAATGGGTAA
Source organism: Candidatus Poseidoniaceae archaeon (assembly GCA_029250385.1). Classification (GTDB taxonomy): domain Archaea; phylum Thermoplasmatota; class Poseidoniia; order Poseidoniales; family Poseidoniaceae; genus MGIIa-L1. The sequence goes on from JAQXFJ010000268.1 coordinate 8,237, forward strand.
TGATTTACTTCCATATTACCAGATGACAAAGCAGAGATGAAAGCAGATTTACCGACGTTTGGAGCACCGCAAACCACAATACAGGGCGAGAGTTGGTCAATACTTGGTAGTCTTTTCAGAATTTCCCGTGATTCACTAAGCCATTTGAGGGAAGGTCCAATCCTACCTACTAAGGACGAAATTCTTCCGTAAGCTTCTCTTCTAGCTTCGTGCATTAACTCTATTTTGGCAGTTCTAATAATTTTCTTGGTGTTTTGAGTTGAGATGTTAGAAATCTGCTTTGCGGCCCATTGCAACATCGATAGGTGATGCCGATAATCATCACAGCCAACGCATGCATCAATCATTGAAACATCAAATTGTGGAGACTGGTCTAGAGAAGGCCATAGATTAACAGTATCCATTAGATAAGTTGCTAGAATATCTGAAGCAGTTTGAATCATTCTGTTGAGTTGCTTCCTTACTCTAAATACTCGGTCGCTATCATCAACCCTATCTGCGGCTTTTCTAGCTCTTGCGAATGCTTTGTCTAACAATTCTTCCTTTGTAAGAACTGTCGGTAAGGCCCGCCATGACACTTTCATTATATCCCCAATTCATTGCTGGCACTCAATAGTTGAATAATACATACCCTTGACAACGGGTGACGCAATAGATTTGAAGAGCGAGGTTAAAGTACGCTTGCCGTTAGGTTAAACCATGGCGAAGAAGAAGACTGACGCAGGTTTACCAGAATGGGCCGTCCCTATATGGGAAAAGATGGGTTCACCAAGTATTGATGACTACGAAAGTGTCCACAATGGACAATTACTTGAGCGTAGGCATGGACTACGTAAGGACGACTTGGTAGAAATCTTACTAGATGCTAGAGCATTCAAAGAAGGCGATGACATAATCGTAAAAGGTCGTCTATTATCCTCCGGTAAAACCAGTATTGAGATTCTTACAGATGCTGGTGATACCGTCTACTTAGCAAGAGATGTAATCGTCAAAATAAAGCTAGTAGCACATACAAGACCTGCATATATCGATGACAAAGAATTGTTAGCCTTTGAAAGAGCGGATATGAAGCGAAGATCTTCACTGCATGAAAAGGTCGAGAAAGAAGTCAAAGGTAGACAAGATGATTCCCATTTATGGGGCTGATTAGATGTCTTTGAAAGATAAGCGCTGCATACCTTGTGAAGGTGGCATACCACCACTAAAGAGCGAAGAAATCATACCACTTTTACAGCAAATTGATGATGATTGGCAAGTTATTGCAGATCACCACATCGAGCGTGAATTCAAATTTTCGAATTTCCAAAAAGCCCTAGACTTTGTTAACCAAGCAGGCAGGATTTGCGAAGCCGAAGGACACCATGCGGATTTTGAATTGTCCTGGGGCAGAGCTAAGGTCATGATTTGGACTCACAAAATCGATGGTTTAGCTGAATCAGACTTTTTCCTAGCAGCTAAAATTGACGATATATCCTAGGTGTCAAGATGTCTGAAGTTCAAGATATTATTAACAGCCGGAGAACTATATATCGATTTACCCAACAAGAAGTTAGTCAAGAGTCGATTGACCAAGCACTTCTAGCAGCCTCAAATGCACCCTGCCACAAACATACCCATCCATGGAGATTCTTTGTCATGGGTGGAAACATCAGGCAAGCATTAATTCCATTAATTACCAAACTTGCCAATGAAAAGTCTAGGAAAAATAATTCGCTAGATTCAGCAAAAGATGTACAACGAGCAGTCAATAAAATAATTTCACCGCCTGTAATAATTGCTGTAACCAGTAAGAAAAACCCTACTGATAGTTTTAGAGAAAAAGAAGATTATGCTGCATCAGTTTGCGCTTTACAGAATCTTGTCTTGTCCTTTTGGGATAATGGTATTGGCAGCCAGTGGACTACTGGAGCAATTACTAGACATGAAGAAACATACTCTGCACTAAACATTGACTCCAGCAAATGGGAGATAATTGGCTTTGTTAAATCTGGATATCCAGCAGCAGTACCTAATGTCAACAAACTATCAGTTGATGAAATATCAGTCTACTTGGATTAATCAAAGTTTAACCGGTCTTGTAGCACCGCATGCTTGACACTTCAACAAAGTGGTTCTATCTTCTTTGATAAACATAGTATCAGGTGATGAGCATTGACTGCACATAATGTATGAATTAACATAATTGACTATGGTTTTTTTGATTCTCTTTGGCGGTATTCTACCCTTGAACCTAGCTCTTGGACCATCCCTTGAACCAGAGGTCCCTAGATCGTTCAGAATATATTGATAAACATGATTTTCATCTCTATCCATCATAGAAACAACTTCATTGAAATTTCTCAGAATAGTGTTTGAACCTTCGATTAGAATTTGTGGCTCTGGCAATCGCCATCTGGATTTGCCAGAAATGTTCTCAGGTATTTTATCCCTGGCTCGGTCTAACAAGGACTCGTAATCGAAGTCTGCCATGTATATTGGTCGGAGGTTTCATTCTTCAATGCTTGGTATGGCAATCAACTAAACATTGGTTGTTTTGATGAAAGGTTTGATGAATGGTTGACTCATGGGTTACATTGATAGAAATGGTAGTTAGTATCGAAGAATTACGCATGACTGCAATGAATCTGCGCAAGGAAGGTTTGAACAGTCAACAGATTGCTGATGAATTATCACTCTCGCAGGACACCATTTCATGGCTATTAGCCGGTAGTAAAGGTGAAGAAAGACCTAGTGATGTAAGAATTGGTTGGCGAACAATTGGCGTCAGACCAACAAGGATTTCTGCGGTTGGAACCATAATGGCGGATGTTGCCGATGAAGAACTAGGGTTTGAAAATATAGACACAATCGTTGGAATTTCAATTAATGGCATATCATTCGCTCACGAAGTTGCTAGAATATTAGATTGTGAATTCACAGTGTTTAGAACTACTGACATTGGAGATGGGTCTGGTTCTTTGTCCAATAAATACGGACAAGTTTCTGGAAAAAAAGTAGTGATTATTGACGATGTGTTGTCTACTGGAAAAACCATGGTAAAAACCATCAATGCCATCAAGGCAGCCGGTGGAGAAGTAGGATTAGTAACAGTTCTAGTAAACAAGACAATGAGAAATGAAATCGAAGACGTACCTCTCAGAGGCGTCATACGAGCAGTTTCTGTCTGAGGTGATAATATGCACTGGGCTGATGTTGTTGCCCTAAATTTGTCTAGGCGTGGCAACAAACATATTGTGTCGACTGGAATTACTCCTAGCGGAGAATTTCACATTGGTCATCTTCGAGAAATTCTTACTGGAGACATGATTGCCCGTGCAGCAAGTGATTCTGGACTTGATGTTGATTTCATTTTCATTGTTGATGATGCTGACCCTCTCCGCCGAGTATACCCTTTCCTCGACGAGGAGTATGCAAAATTTATTGGCCATCAAATTGGTGATATCCCAGCTCCTAAAGCAGATGGAAAACCAGATTACCAAAGTTATGAAAGCACCGGTTGGAACTATGCTGATCACTTCTTAAATCCCTTTTTAGACGCTCTAGCGACCATTGGAGTAAGGCCAAGAATAGTCAAAAATTTGGCGTCATATAAATCTGGAAAATTTACTGAATGTGCAAAAATTGCTTGTGATAATTCGGACAAAATAAAAGAAATTATTGAACGAGTTTCTAGTCGCGAATTACCTGATAATTGGTTTCCTTGGAGTCCTTTGAATTCGAACGGTTCTCTGGAGGGAGTATCAGTCACAGGTTATGAATTCCCATTAGTACACTATACCGATGCAGATGGTAATACTGGTTCATCTGATTTAACCAAAGGTGAAGGGAAACTCCCCTGGCGAATAGATTGGCCCGCTAAATGGTCATGGATTGGAGTTACCTGCGAGGCTTTTGGCAAGGACCATGGAGCGTCTGGCGGGTCATATGATACCGGGAAAGAAATCTCCCAATTATTCGGATATGACGCACCACAGCCATTGGTTTACGAATGGATTAGCCTAAAAGGAAAAGGGGCAATGTCCTCGTCATCTGGCAATACAATCGGGCCAATGGAAGCCCTACAATTAGTTCCCCCTGAAATTTTGAGATATTTGATTGCCCAATCTAAGCCTAACAAAGCAATAGAATTTGATGCAGGCATGAGTTTAGTGAATTTAGCTGATGACTATGAAAGAAATTCCCTAAGGGATTTTGATAATGAACTTGCTGATGAAAATCTGTCACGCAGAAGGCGTGTACAGATTGAAGATGCCCAAGTTGCGATAAAACTTTCAGCAATTGGTAAAACTGGTAAATCAAATAATTCCACTGTGTCTTTTAGACACTTAGCACTGCTTGCACAAACTAAATCCGATGACCAATTGGTTTGGGAAAGTCTTGGATTTACTAACGATAGCCAACCATCTGACTTGCTAAGAGACAGATTAGAGAAAATGCGCACTTGGATAAGTTCTGAACATTTCCCAGATGAGATGAAAATAGTTATAATCGAACATGTTCCTGAGGATTTACTAAATGAATTAGTTGAAGAAGAAATCCAAGTGTTGAATAAATTGACTGAGTTACTTGACCAGTGTGAATGGTCAAATGAAAGCATTAGTAACTGCATTGTTGAATCCGCTAAATCTTTAGATAAATCTCCAAGATTGGCATATAATGTATCATATGTCTGCTTAATGGGTAGCAAAAAGGGGCCACGTCTTGCCCCAATCTTGACTGAACTGCCCAAATCCAACATAATCAATCAACTAAGGCGTTGTATCGAATTCATTCAGTAACTTCACAATAGCCTAAAATTGGCTATTTCACTCCGTACCATTCAAATGTCAGGGGGATTCATCCCTCGTTATGGCCGGGGTTTACTGTCCTACCTGCGAAGCAGATGTCGAACCTGCTGCTAAATTTTGTTTATCCTGTGGACATGATATGGATGTCCAAGGTCCAATTACCTCTACTGGACACGATCTAAATCAACTCAAAGCAGTCATCAGAATGCGTGAAGACCTGTCTATGGCTGAAAAATTCGACATGATTGCCAAAATCGAAGAAGGGGCAAATCCAATAAAATTGGGAATTGCCGCGCCAGCAGAAGGAGAAAACTTCGATTTATCTGACGCCTTTGGAAATGTAGAACTCGAATCTCCAAGCGTAAATGTAACGATGGATTGGGGCCAGTCACCAGCAGCCAATGCTGCGGTTAGAGCGGTAGTTAGGGGCACTAGTGCTTGGGATTTGATTCAAGATGGAAAACTAGACCTCAATGAAGGCATGTTTAGAACGGCAATGGACACTGGAATGGAAGCATCAACACACATTCACGATGTTGCGAGCGGAGAACATGAAGGAATTGATCCTGACGCTATGAGAGCAATACCGGTACTAAAGCCTCCCAAGCGTAGCTTCTGCCCAAGATGCGGCTCAGACATTCATGCTAATACAATGCTACAATGGCGAAAATGGCGAGATTCTGCCAGTGAAGTTGTGTCAATGCAACTTGAAGCTTCAATGGAAACTGCGCTTATTCAAGTAGCATCTCATTACATCAATGTTATGCAGGCATTGCAGGATGAGCGAGATGATGCTTGGACAAAAATTGAAAACTCTGACCCGGCTTTAATCGAAGAAAAACTGCGAGATAAACTAGAGAAAACCATTCGTAAGGAATTAGAAAAGGAAATTCGAGCTGAACTAGAAGAAGAATTTTCTGGCAGGGAAGTTTCTTCAGTTGCTAAAAAAGAAGAAAAACCAGCCGCCAAAAAGTCAACTGCTAAAAAGCCGGCAAAGAAGGAAACCGAACCTAAACCAAAAAAGAGCGGCGGAATGTTTGGCAGTAAGAAAGTCAAAAGAAAGTATGAAGGTGAAGATGGAGGCAAAGTTGATTGGTTCCTTAAAGACGCTTTGGACACAGTCTACGATCCGCATG
>JAQXFJ010000174.1 GCA_029250385.1 Candidatus Poseidoniaceae archaeon
ATCTTTGCTCAAACACACTGGAAAATGCAGCAGTTGACGCTAATGGTTGCTCAGCAATGCAACTTGACGCTGACGGTGATGGCGTTGAAGATACTGAGGATGATTTCCCACTAGATGCAACTCAATGGCTTGATGGCGATGGCGATGGCTACGGCGATAACTGGGGTCAATCAGCATGGAATGATAGTCGAATGTCTGGCTGGACTGGAGTCTTTATCCCTGGCGCGTTACAAGCAGATTATTGTCCAGATAGTGCCGGTAATTCAACAGCAGATGGTTACTTTGGTTGCCTAGATGCGGACGGAAACGGTATTGCTGACTTGTTTGAACAGGATGAGACAAACGAAACTGACGCGACAAATGAAACACAATTACCGGTTGATACCGATGGGGATGGAGTTTCAGACATCGAGGATAATTGTCCAGCAACTTCGCCTGGCACTATTGTGGACGCGCAGGGTTGTGAACTCGATGAATCACAGGATGAAGAAGAATCTAATTCTGCCTTTGATTCGTTCTTTTCTGGAGATAGTGGCACAGTTACTACGACAGTGGGAATCGGTGCAATATTACTCGCACTATTCACCCTGTTACAAACCAATGCAGTAGCGGCAATTCTTCCGGACACCTTCCGCTGGGTCCAAGTCTTGCGCAAGAATTCCAAACTCACCAAGGAAGAACGTAATGAATTGACTTATCTTCAATCATTAGTTCAAGCCTACCACAGTAACCCAGAAGAATTGGTCGAGGAATTAAATCAATTGAAATCAGACTTAACAGGACGCTATACCAATAATGAAATTAAGAAAGAAACTCGTGAGAAGTTATTTACACTGATCGAAGATTTACTTTCATCAACTCCTGGTGAATTGCATCGTGTTGCCCATAGTGATGCATACTTTGGATTAGCCGGGGCAATCGACTCTGAGGATCGCAGTAAACTGCTTGAAGAGAAATTAGCCATGAGTGGCGGATTTGACTCATATTCTGCTAACCAATCTACGCATTATTCTCCTCAACAAACTATGATTAACGAACCTCCGATAGATGTCGTAGGTGCAGTACATGATGATGGCTATGAATGGTATGAATGGCCACAAAATAGCTCATCTTGGTGGTATCGAGAGGCACATTCCAATAATATGTGGGAACAGTGGGATGAGTAGTAAGTTAATCCATACGCTTTAATTTTTCAAGCAATTTAACTTGCATCTGAACCTATCACTAACGGTAACCTCCGAACAAATTACACATTTGTTACCAAAGGTTATTTTAAACTGTAACAAGAGCGAAATACATGAGAACCTGGTTTGTAGTTGTAGTCTTGCTATCCGTTCTAGCTTCTCCAATATTGACACAAACCTCGATATTGGAAGATTCAAATGACAATTTACAGTTCTCAAGTCCAATTCAAGCAACAATTTCCCCTAGTTCTGGCTGGACTAGCGGTGGTGAAGAAATCACTATCACAGGTAGCGGCTTCTTAGACATGGCATGGAAAAACCTCACTTCAGATGGTAATGCCTACACATGGACAACTACAACAGCGAATTATGTTTATCATAGCGGTTGGGATCCTTCCATCGGAGTTGACTCAAATGGAACTGTTCACATTGCCCACTCGAATACGGATAGTGACGATTTTTGGCTCAGCAGTTATGACGGTTCAACATGGACGCATTTGAAAATTAGGAATTGTGGGACATGCTCTAACGCAGATCTCGTTATTGACAGTAATGATAACATTCATATCGCTAATTATCACGATATATCA
>JAQXFJ010000183.1 GCA_029250385.1 Candidatus Poseidoniaceae archaeon
AAACGCTGAAGACTTGGCGCCAGGTGGCGCACTTGGTCGTCTGACAGTGTTTACCAAATCCGCTGTGGAGGAACTCAACTGAGGTGTTTACTATGAATGCATACGATATAATCATACAACCATGGCTTACTGAAAAATCCATGGAAGCTAGATCAACTCAACAAAGACTTGAGTTCATTGTAAGAAGAAGTGCATCAAAGGATGAAATTGCTAAAGCAGTAGAAACAATCTTTGATGTTGAAGTAGCGAAAGTCAATGTTAGAAACAGCAAGCATGGAAAACATGCTTCAGTAAAACTGGCCGAAGGCCATGACGCAGAAGACGCAGCAATGCGCCTAGGAGCATTCTGAGGTGATATAATGGGTAAGAGAATACGTGCACAGAGAAAAGGTTCCTCACCAAGGTACCGTGTAAGAAGCCACAGATTTCCTGGGTCAAACAGAATGCCCCGTGAAAATGACATCGTTGGTGAAGTGACTGAACTAATCCATAGTCCAGTTCACTCCGCTCCACTAGCTAGACTCAAATTGCCTGATGGTGATACCACGTTAGTGGTCGCAACAGAAGGACTTTCCGTGGGTAGTAACGTAGCAGTTGGAAACAATGTTTCGCTAAGGCCTGGTAACATTACTAGTATTGGTAACATTCCAGAAGGTACTGCAATTAACAATCTTGAACTTAGGCCTGGTGATGGTGGCAAAGTTGCCCGTTCAGCAGGGAACTCATGTTATGTTGAAGCAAAAATCGGTGAGAAAGTCCGTATCAGAATGCCTTCAGGGTCACTCAAAGAATTGCCAGCAAACTGCCGAGCAACTATTGGAGTACTTGCAGGACATGGAAGAGATGAGATGCCTCTAAGAACTGCTGGTGCTGCATATTACAAGGCAAAGGCCAGAGGAAAATTATTCCCGCATGTTAGCGGTGTTGCAATGAATCCAGTCGACCACCCTCACGGTGGAGGAAATCATCAGGCTGTCCACGGACCCAATTCGGTTGCCCGTGGAACTCCACCTGGTGCTAAAGTTGGTATTATTGCGCCAAGAAGAACCGGTAGAGGCCGCGGAAAGAAAGTTTGAGGTGATTATGTATGGCACGAAAGAATAAGAAGTCCTTTATGACCCCAAAGGCCAGTAGAAGAAAAGCAAGAAAGCGCTTGTCTACAACAACTGGCCGTGTCAAGAAAGAATTTACGTACCGTGGATATACCATGGAAGAATTATCACAAATGGAACTATGGCCATCTGAAGGATCTGACAATTCTATCATAGAATTATTGCCTTCAAGAGCTCGAAGATCCATAGGCCGTGGTATGTCTGTAGAAAACGAACATTTCCTTGACCGTGTAAGAAGAAACAGTTCAACAACTGTAAGAACACACAGAAGAGATATGCCTATTCTACCAGAATTTGTCGGTCGAAGAATCGCAATTCACAACGGGCAATTTTTCATCGAACTTGATGTCAAGCCAGAAATGATTGGACATTATCTTGGCGAATTTGCTCTAAGCAGAAAGAATGTGGCCCACAGTGGCCCAGGTGTAGGTGCTACCCGTTCATCAAAGCACGTAGCATTGAAGTGAGGTGAGAAATATGGCAAAGCAAAGACAAATGGATCGCAGAACCAAGAGGAGACAACTTCCTCAAAAAGGTTTCACTCAACTATTACAAGGAAGTAGAATTGCTTCAGCAAGGGCAGTCAATGTGGACATGCACGTAAAGCACTGTTTTGAAGTGTGCAGAGCAGTCAAGAATATGACTGCAGGAAACGCAATTGATTATCTAAACGATGTTCTGAAAATCGACTCAGATAGGGCAGACATTAGAAGAAAAGCAGTAGCAGTACCTTTCAGATTAGGCAGTGGAAACAAGAAACGCAAGCGAAGTGGACCTTCAATGGTCGGTCACCGAAAAGGTGGCGTTGGACCAGGTAGATACCCAGTAAAGGCATCAAAAGCAATAATCAAATTGATTCAAAGTGCTATGGACAATGCTCGACACCAATACGAAGATATTGATGCTGACGAGATGGAAATCACTCACATTGCTGCACACAGAGGCCAGATCCGTCGTGGATGGATTCCTCGTGCTAGAGGGCGTGCAACACCATCCAACCACTACCAAGTCAATTTGGAAATATTCCTAGAAGACTTCAACACAGTTGAAGATGAATTGGAGGATGAATTCTGAGGTGAATATCATGGCTGGAAAACAAAGTGTACTTAGAACAATCGTCAACAGAAATGTTGAGAGACAACTGGTCAAGGAATTCTTGATGGAAAATACCAAATCAGCAGGATTTGGTGGATTAACCATCAGTAGGACTCCTAGTGGTACTAGTGTCGAGATTAGAGCAGAAAAGCCGGGAAGAGTAATCGGTAAGCGAGGAAAAATAATCAACGAACTCCAAAAGAGATTAAATGATGAATTTGAATTGTATAACCCGAGGCTTTCTGTTGAAGAAGTAGAAGAACCAACTCTTAACGCTCAAGTCATGGCACAGAAAATCGCCTCTGCTCTAGAGCGTGGATGGTATTACCGAAGAGCCGGTGCATCTGCAGCGGTCAACGTTATGGAAAAGGGAGCTAGAGGAGTAATTGTTACTGTTGCTGGTAAACTAACTGGTGCTAGAAACCGAACCCAGAAATTTATTTTGGGACACGTAAAGTATTGCGGCGAAACCGCATTACAATTCATGGACAGAGGCTATGCAGTTGCTGTTAAGAAATTGGGAACAATTGGTGTGACTGTACAAATCATGCGTAAAGGAACTAAATTGCCACACGAAATAGCCGTCTTTTCAGAGGAAGAACTCCGTATAAGAGCTGAATCTGAAACCACAGAAGTTGAAATTGTCGAGGAGGCTAGTAAATGAGTTACGTATCCAACAGAGAGATCGCAGCCATGAGCGCAGAGGCTAGAGACGCCCGCCTTCTTGAACTTCAAGAAGAACTTCTACAACTTCGTGCGGAAAAATCACTTGGTGGTACTCCTGCAAGTATTGGTGCTTACAAAGCAACCAGAAGAAGTATCGCTCGACTAAAGACACACATGAATAACAACTGAATAACATCGGAAGGAGACTGAATACAAATGAGCGGAATTTGCAAAGATTGTAGTTTACCCAATGAGCTTTGCATATGTCAAGAAATAGCAAAAGAACAACAATGCGCAATTTTGTCAACAGATAGAAGAAGATACGGAAAAATAGTAACAAAAGTAGAGGGCTTAGAAGATTCAGCGATAGATATCAATCAATTAGCTAAACTACTCAAAAATAAATGTGCTGCAGGTGGAACAGTAAAAGGACGAACAATCGAATTACAAGGGGATCACAAGAAGAAAGCAGCAGTAGTACTCAAAAATAACGGATTTAATGTGGAGGTGAGATAAGATGAATGTATACAACAATAACTGGTTAGGCAAGACTCTTAATGTGATCTCTTCGTTAGATAATACACTTGTTGGAAGGCAAGGTATGGTTGTTGATGAATCACAAAAAACTATCACCATCAAAGAAGATGGCAAGATGGTCAAACTCGGTAAAGCGAGTATCAAATTCACAATTACTGACAGTGATGTCGTAATAGATGGGACAATGGTTGGACAACGCCCTGAAAACAGAGTCCACCGAAAATATAGGATGGCTTGATACCATGCGAGATATAGGAATAGATGTAAGACCACCCACCGGAGAGTGGGACGGAGACCAAAACTGCCCATTTTATGGAAGCCTGCGCCTTAGAGGACAAGTTCTCGAAGGAACAATTTCTAAAATTGGAATGCAAAAAACAATTACTTTAGAGAGAAACAATGTGCGATACATGCAAAAATATGAGCGATTCGAAAAGCGCACTAGTATAGTATCGGCTCATTTGCCTTCTTGCATCGGTGATGCTAATATCGGCGATTCAGTCAAGGTAATGGAATGTAGACCACTTTCAAAGACGGTTTCATTCTGCGTTGTTGAACTAAATGGAGGTGAGGCTTAATGCGTGGAATCGCAGGAAGGCAGACTCGAGGTCTTCCAACCGCTGCAAGATTAAATGTTGCAGACAACACTGGTGCTAAAATAGTTCAAATCATCAATATTTTGAAACTTGGTGGTACTATGAGGAGATACCCTGCAGGTGGTGTAGGCGATCTTGCAAAGGTTTCAGTCAAGAAAGGAACACCAGATACTCGTAGGCAGATATTCGATGCGGTCATTATCCGTCAGAGACGTCCATTCCGCAGAGTTGACGGAACATGGGTCCAATTCGAAGACAACGCTTGTGTCATCACCAATGAAAAAGGCGATGTTCAAGGTTCGGATATCAAAGGCCCAGTTTCAAGAGAGGCAGCAGAACGCTGGCCCCGTATTGCAGCGAATGCAAAACAAATCGTTTGAGGTGATAATATGGTAAAGAGTATGAAACCAGGAAAACAAAGAAAAGCACATTTCAATGCAGCAATGCATGAAAAGCGTAAGAGGCTCTCAGCTAGATTACAACTTGAAAAACCCGATTCCAGGTTTGATGGTGTCAGGACTGTAACAGTTAGAGTTGGAGATACCGTAAAGGTCGTTCGTGGTGACTTATCCAATGGTGGTAAGCGACACGGCGGCAAGAGGAATGCTGAGCCACTAACAGGCTCTGTTATCCGAATAGATTCTAACAAAGGCAGACTGTATATTGAAGGTGCAAAAGCCAGTAAATCAGATAACAAAGAGGAAGCAGTACCGGTCAATGCTTCAAATGTTGTCGTAGTAAGATTGGACGAGACAGACAAGTATCGAGTCCAACAATTAACCGGAAACAGGAGTTGAATTAGATGGGAAGCAGTAATCACATGAAACGTTTGGCAATGCCACGAAGTTGGCCACTACCACGTAAGACCTCAATTTGGGTAACTAAAGCAGCACCTGGTGCACACACATTAGAACTTTGTATGCCGGTTGTTGTAGTTATTCGAGATATTCTTGGCTTCGCAAAATCAACCAGAGAAGTTAGACACATTTTGCATAACAATCTTGTTTCTATCGATGGAAGAATCTGCAAAGATTCTAGAAGAGGTGTAGGATTCATGGACGTTCTAACACTTGGTGAAGAAAACTATCGTTGTATAGTTGATCAAAAGGGGATACTTCGATACAGACAAATTTCAAAGAAAGAAGCGGAGACCAAGGTTTGCCGAATCAACGGTAAAACCACAGTCAAAGGTGGAAAAACGCAACTTCATCTGCACGACGGCAGAAACATATTGACCGACGATGCTGGAGAATACAATACTGGTGATTCACTAGTCCTTGCACTTCCTTCTCAAGAAATAAAGGAACACATCCGCTTCTCAGATGGCATAAAGTGCTATCTGACTGGTGGTGCTCACGTTGGTGAATTCGCTGAAGTGTCAGAATATATCGTCAAGCGTTCAAGCATGCCTAATGAAGTACAATTTGCAGACTTCGGTACTGTGATGTCAAATGTATTTGCTATAGGCAAACAAAAATTACCTACTACTGAGGTGGTTGAATGAGTGAGTCAGCAAATCCTATGATGATGCCAAGAATTGCAAAAGTTTGTGTCAATATTGGTGTCGGTGAAGGTGGAGATAGGTTGTTAAACGCTGAAAATGTACTAAAGATGGTCACAGGCGTAACACCTCAAAGAACACTTGGTAAAATTCAAAACCGTGATTTGAAAGTAAGAATCGGAGCTCCAATTGGCTGCAAAGCAACTATTCGTAATAAAGATAAAATTAAACAATTTTTGACTGATGCTTTCTCGTGCCGAGAAGATGTTGTCCCGTCATGGAACTTCGATAGAGAAGGTAACCTTTCCTTTGGTGTAAGAGATTATACTGATTTTCCTGGTCAAAAATATGATCCAGATATCGGTATATTCGGTATGGATATCAACGTTGTTCTTGAAAGACCTGGCCATAGAGTCAGCCGCAGAAGAAGAGCGAAGAGAAAGATTCCAGTTAAGCACAAAGTTACAGCTGATGAATCAAGAACTTGGTTCGCTGACAATTATAATATCAAAATATTGGAGGAGTGAATATGGCAAGAGATCACGGAGAAAGAATTGGACGAACGCTCGGTTGCAGAAGATGCGGAAGACGTCGTGGAATGATTAGAAGACATGGTCTAAGGCTATGCCGCCAATGTTTCAGAGAAGTAGGACCTGAGATAGGGTTCAAAAAGATGAGTTGAGGAGGAATATAGATGCAAATTGATCCATTAAATGATGCACTGATAAAGATGTACAATGCTGAGCAAGCAGGTAAGTTTAACGTAGAACTTACTCCGGCTTCAAAGCTATTAGGTAATGTACTTGAAATCATGCAAAAATCAGGCTATGTAGGCCCAATTGAAAGAACAGAAGATGGTCGTGGTGGACGTTACACTGTTGAATTGCGAGGAGCAATCAATCGTTGTGGCACTGTAAAACCAAGACACAGCGTTAGAAGGCTAGATTACGAGCAATGGGAAACTAGATATTTACCTGCTCAAGATTTCGGTCTTTTGATTCTAACAACAAATTCAGGAGTAATGCATCATTATGATGCAAAGGATGCAAGAATAGGCGGCAAATTGCTGGCCTATGTATATTGAGGTGAATGAAATGGTAAAAATCGACAGAATCGAACACATCGTAACCATCCCTGAGGGTGTAACTGCCGGACTCAGTGAAGATGGCGTCGTAACAATAACAGGGCCAAAAGGTTCCTTGAGTAGACAATTTACAAACCCGAGTGTAACTATACTCCAAGAATCAGATTCATTAACTGTCAGAGCTGATCTTCCCCGAAGGAAAATCAAGGCTATGGCTGGCACATGGAACGCTCACATCAACAACATGGTGAAAGGGGTTACTGATGGTTTCAAATATGATTTGAAAGCATTTTATTCTCACTTCCCAATGACTTTAGAAGTAAAGGGTGCAGAATTTATCGTCAACAATTACTTTGGCGAAAAAGTTCCACGCAGAGCAGATATTCTAAGCGGTGTTGATGTCAAGGTCAACAATAAAGTTGAGGTTGTAGTGACTGGTATTGATAAAGAAAATGTCGGACAAACTGCAGCCAACATCGAACGGTGTGCAGTTATCAAAAACAGAGACAGAAGAGTATTCCAAGACGGTATATATCTTCTAGGTAAGGAGTGATATAAATGTCAGATAATTATGAAGATATGACAGTTGCAGAATTAAAAGCCCTACTAAAGGAGGCAGGTTTGAAAGTTTCTGGTAAAAAGTCAGAACTAATGGAGAGACTGGCTGAAGTGCAGGATGCTCCAAAAGAATCTGAAGTTGTTGAAGAAGCAACAGAAGAAGTTTCAGATGAAGCTGTCGAAAATACTGACGATTCAACAGAAGATGCTGAGGAAGATGATTGGGATGACGAAGACTGGGATGAAGAAGAAGACGAAGGTCACGTTGCAAAACAAAAGCCAGTCTTGTCTGAAGATATGAAACTTGCACTTGCGCTTAGAGATGAGCAAAAGAAGAAGACTCCAGCATTCAAGAGAACAGAATGGTTCCGTTACAAGAGATTATCTCGCTCCGGATGGAGAGCACCTCACGGTATGGACAGTAAGCAACGACGCAATTACAAATATCGAAGTTCACTAGTAAGAGTTGGCCACGGTAAAGTTGCCACTGCTAGAGGACTTCACCCATCTGGGTTTAGAGAAGTAATGGTCCACAACACTGGTGATCTTGAAATCATAGACCCTGAAACAGAGGCTGCTAGAGTCGGCAAGACAGTCGGCGGTAGAAAGCGTGAACAAATTTATTCACGTGCTGATGAATTAGGAATTCGTGTTCTTAACCGTAGGAGGGATGTTTGATGCAAATTACTAATCAAAAGAGACTTGCAGCAAGATTGCTGAAATGTGGAGTAAACAGAGTTTGGGTCAATCCAGACTATGTTGATCAGATCGCAGCAGCAGTGCAAACTGATGATATTCGAGAATTTATTGAAGAAGGCTGGATAAGAGCCAAGCCTATCAAAGGTACATCCAGGGCCAGAGCTAGAATGCGATTAGAGCAAAAGCGCAAAGGTCGTAGAAAGGGACAAGGTAAGCGTGCTGGTACAGCAAATGCTAGAAATCCAAAGAAATCTCGTTGGATGAGAACTATTAGATCTCAAAGAAAGGTCCTGAAAGACTATCGTGAAGATGGAACTATTGAAGCATCTCAATATAGAAAGTACTACTTGAAAGCCAAGGGAGGGTCTTACCGATCTATCGCACACATGCGTTCACAGATGACCCTTGAAGGAGTAACTATCAAAGGAGGCGATGAGTGATGAAAGGTACACGACGTAGATCAGTATTCAGAAGAAGAGAATCAGGTCAAACTGATTATCACAGAAGACTAAAGTTGCTCAGAGGCAAAAAAGCCCGAGCAGTGGTTAGAGTATCTAACACACGTGTGACTTGTCAGATGGTAAACTGGTCAGCAGGAGGCGATCTAGTTTTAGCCACTGTTACCGGCTCAGACCTTGTTAAGAAATTCGACTGGCCACAAGATTTCTCCCAGAAATCAGTCCCAGCATGCTATTTGACTGGTTTTGCTCTAGGCAAGGCTGCAATCGCGCAAGGTTGTACAGACGCAGTTCTGGACATCGGGCTTGCTGGTAGCACTCCGGGTGGAAGAGTATTTTCTGCCCTAAAGGGTATGGTGGATGCTGGAATGGATATTCCTCACAGTGATGAAGTACTTCCAGATGAAAACCGAATCAACGGTGAACATATTTCTGACAAAGTTTCTGCTGCGGTAGAATCGACAAAAACCAAGATAGAGGGGGCATATTAATGACAGACGAACAACCAAAAATGGCGCCGGGTTTGTACCTAGCGTTTAATCCTGAAGAATCTGAAGAACCCAAAGATGGTCGAAGAAGAGGCAGAAATCAAGATGATCCAATTATGAACTTGAGGTCATGGACTCCTCGTACTCGTCTAGGAAATGCAGTAGCTGCAGGTCAAATTATTACCTTTGAACAAGCACTTGCTTCTAACCTTCCAATTAGAGAAGTTGAAGTAGTCGACGCATTAATTCCAAATTTAGAAGATGATATTATCAAGGTAAACATGGTTCAAAGAATGACTGACAGTGGACGCCGTGTAAGATTCAACGTTATGGCATGTGTTGGCAATAAAGACGGCTATGTGGGACTTGGTATGGCTAAAGCCAAAGAAGTCTCTCAAGCGATTAGAAAAGCAATCACAGCCGCTAAATTGAACATTATTAGCGTACAAAGAGGCAATGGTTCATGGGAATCTTCTTCAGGTCCAGGTACCTCAGTTCCGTTCAAGATTAATGGGCGTTCCGCATCTACAAGGGTAACTTTGATGCCGGCTGCAAATGGTAAAGGTCTTGTTATTGGAGAAACTGGTAAAAAAGTTCTAGACCTCGCTGGAATCACTGACGTTCTTTCTCGGACAAAGGGCCAAACTAGAACTACTATCAATTATGCTGCTGCAACATTTAATGCACTAAAGAATTTGAATACTACTAGGCTCTCCAAAGCACAAAGTGAGAAGCTTTTCATCAACAAAGGGAGGATGTTTGAATGAGTTGGATAGTTGTTAGAGTTAGAAGCAATGTCAATGTTGAGCGCTCAATTAGGGAAACTATGGATTACCTAAACTTGACTAAGGTCAACCATGCAGTAATCATTCCAGAAAATGATCAATACCGTGGTATGTTACAGAAGGCAAAAGACTACATCACTTGGGGAGAAGCCACAGAAGCAACAGTCGAAAAGATGCTTTCCGAACGTGGAAGGATGTCAGGAGACTCGCCTTTGACTGATGGTATTGTCAAAGAATCAACAGATTTCAAGAATATTACAGATTTCGCCAAATCCGTTACTTCTGGGGAATCTAAAGTAAAAGATGTTCCAGGTTTGAAGAGAGTATTCAGATTACATCCACCAAGAGGCCCAAAAGGCTGGGGTGGAATCAAGCGTTCTTTCGTCATCGGTGGAGCACTTGGTGCAAGAGGCGATGAAATCAACTCATTAGTTGATAGGATGATTTGAGGTGAAATAATGGGAATAAAAGCAAATAAACATCGTGGAAGAAACCGCTACCATGGTCGCGGCAAAAAAGCAGGAAGAGGTGCTGGAAAGAGAGGAGGTCGTGGTCTTGCAGGTATTAACAAGCACAGAGTTATGACCAGAATCAAATATATGCCTAATCATTGGGGTATGCATGGTTTTAATCGACACCCATCTCTTAGAACTGTCAACGTAACAGTCAATGTTGGACAACTTGAAGACATAGCCGGTGATGGTGATTCGGTAAACCTAACAGAAATGGGTATCGATAAATTACTTGGTAGCGGAAGAATTTCTAAGGCAATAACAGTTACAGTTTCGGAAGCAAGTGCAAAAGCAACAGAGAAGATTGAAGCAGCAGGCGGCTCATTGAATATGGACCAAGCAGACTCGGACGAATTTGTAGAAGAGTGAATCATAAGGTGGGATAACAATGAAACATAAGCCAATACCATGGGCAATTGCACTGACTGGAGTATTATATTTCGGTTTGCTTATTTACTGGCAGTCTGATGAACTCTCCAGTGAGATTGACGCAGTAAGAAATGCTGCCCAATTTGGTTTAGTAATGTCAGTTGTATATGTTGCGTATCTAATGTGGTGTTTCAATAGGGATTTGCCAGAAGGGTTGAAAGACGCACCGGTAATTGGTCGATATGGGAAACTGCTAGGATGGCTAGCGATTGCTGGAATTGCGGTATGGTATGTTAGACCTGCTAAATGGGGCGGTTATGAAGACGGAGTAGGGTTTTTCCTAGTTGGTATACTACTGCTTGGATTTGGAGCTGCCGCAGCACTGACTTGTTTCATGTGGAGTGGTGATAAAAGCAGTAGACTTTACGCGCTTCACAGATTCGTCGACGTTTACCCAACAATTACCAAACCAGAACGCCACGTTAGGTTTAACGAAAAAATGTGGACTACTACGTTTGTTCTGATCATTTATTTTGCAATGACCAACGTAATGCTTTACGGGCTATCTGGGCAAGCTCTTGACCTGTTTAGCGGTTTTAGATCAATCATGGCTGGTGCCTCAGGTACCATAATGCACTTGGGTATCGGTCCAATTGTTACAGGTTCAATTATTATGCAATTATTTGCCGGTGCCAAAATTATTAGGCTCGACCTATCAAACTCTGAAGATAAAGCAATGTACCAAGGTGTACAAAAATTACTTGTTTTGATTATGATACCGATTGAAGCGATTCCTCAAACCTATGGTTTCCTCGACCCAATGGAATTCTTAATCGATTCATATGGAATGGGTTGGGCAAACTTCGTAATTGTTGCTCAATTATTTGCAGGGTCTTATCTGGTATTCTTGCTGGATGAATTAGTTTCTAAATGGGGTATTGGTTCTGGTATGTCATTGTTTATTGCTGCGGGAGTCTCGCAATCAACATTCGTTGGAACATTATCACCACTTCCGGTAACCAGTGGTCTTGGATACTCAATGGCCAACCCACCATCAGGTACTTTGCCGATGATATTCTACATGTTTAGGGAGGCGACGAATTACGAAATGATTAGGAGCAATGGTTTTGAGAGTATATTGCTTACGCACGTCAATCCGTTAGCAGCATTATTCTCATCTGTTGTGGTATTCTTGGTTGTGGCATACGCAGAATCAAGTAAACTTGAATTGCCACTAACTCACGGTAAAGTTAGAGGTCATCGGGGTAAATACCCAATTAGACTAGTGTATGCATCTAACATTCCAGTAATCTTGATGGCAGCATTACTTGCCAAT
>JAQXFJ010000189.1 GCA_029250385.1 Candidatus Poseidoniaceae archaeon
CAGAAAGTTATGGTTACTATATTGAATACCACCCAAAACCAGTCAAGGGTGATTGGAATGGTTCAGGGATGCACGCAAATTTCTCCAACGGAGCTATGCGTGATGTTGGCGGCAAGGAATTATTCGATACTATTTGCGAGGCATTTGGTAAAAATATCAAAAAGCACATGGATGTTTATGGCGCCCATAATGAAGAGCGTTTGACAGGATTGCACGAAACACAATCTATCGACCAATTTTCATATGGAGTTTCTGATAGAGGGGCTTCGATTAGAGTTCCAGCATCTGTACCAACCGATGGTTGGGTTGGCCGACTTGAAGACCGCCGCCCAGCATCAAATGGTGATCCATACAAGATTGGTGCGGTAATCATCTCCACTACTAAATCAGCAATGTGAAATAGCTAAATCTACGGCAAATAACTAGCAATAGTTACATGCCTTGCAGGTTTTATACACCATCTGCCTGCGATATCTATGAGCGCAACTAAGAAAACAGCAGCCTTCATGATATTGGTTTTATTCACGTTTAGCACACCAGGTTGTTTAGAAGACTTGGCGGATGAAGTCGAAATGTATCAAGGAGAAACTAGTACAGTGACTATGGAAATAGTCCACGGTGAATCTGCTGCTAATGCGACTGTGACTTACACGATTGAAATTGAATTATATCATGACGCCGCACCAAACCATGCTGATAATTTTCGCAAACACGCCCAACAAGGCAATTACGATAATGCAACATTCCACAGAATTATGGATGACTTTATGATTCAAGGTGGCGACTTTGAGAATAATGATGGAACTGGCGGATATGCCTACCAGTGGTACGGATATTGTGATGGTGAAGCAATGTCACAAGCTGCAGATTGTAGCGGCGAGACCCTTTACACATTGCCCGATGAAGCTAATAACAATCTTACCCACTTGCCTTGCATGCTATCTATGGCCAAGACCAGCCAGCCAAATACCGGCGGTTCACAATTTTTTATTATGCCTGATGATATAACACAACACGACTGGTTAGATGGAGTTCACACAGTATTTGGCAAAGTAGTATCTGGCTGTGAGCATGTAACAACACTGTCCGAGGTCGAAACAGGCCAATACGACAGACCAGTAATGCCAGTCATCATTGTGAGTGCTACAGTATCAGAGTAATGAGACAAGAGGCATATTCATCAACCGCCACCATAGAAAACCATCCATGGACTTGAAGGCTCACATCAGAGGAATCCCGGATTTTCCAATCCCTGGGATTTTATTTTATGATATTTCAACAATATTATCAAACACATCAGCGCTTGAATATGCAGTAACCGTCATAGAACAGAAAATATCTGCATGGCGACCAGACATTATTGCCGGTATTGAAAGCCGAGGATTTCTATTTGCTACACCCATTGCTATGCGAATGGGCTTGCCAATGATGATGATTAGAAAGGCTGGGAAATTACCTGGCGAGGTAGTTAGTTATGAATACGAATTAGAATACGGCACTGATACAATTCAAATTCAAGCCGATGCCATCAAACCCGGACAAAAAGTCGTCATAATTGATGATCTATTGGCTACCGGGGGAACGCTTTCCGCATCTGTCAGGCTTTGCCAACAAGTCGGTGGAGATGTTGTAGGTTGCGGAGTAGTCATCGAATTAGATTTCTTATCAGGAATAGATGCCTTAGAAGTTCCTTGTATTTCTTTAGTAAATTATTAGTTTTTAGTACCATTTAAGCACTTTTGAGGATAATTGAGGTTCATTTCTTTAAAAAGGAATATAAGACCTCCTTAACCTTAGAAGTATTAACCGTTTATAGCGGGGGGGTAAAAAAATGAGTTTTGAAAAGAATATAGCGAACTATTTCAAGTTCGACGAAAAAGGAGCAACATTAACTGGAGAATTACGAGCAGGTCTTACGACGTTCTTGACGATGGCATATATTTTGGTGGTTAATCCATCTATGCTACATAACTTCGGTCAAACAGGAATACCTTACGACGATGCACTATTTGCAACAGCAATTGCTGCGTTCGTAGGTTGTGTCGTTATGGGTCTTTGGGCTAATTTGCCTTTTGCTCTAGCGCCAGGTATGGGTTTGAATGCGTATTTCGTATTCTCAGTAGTACTTGGAATGGGCATTGCATGGGAAATAGCATTAGCTGCAGTTTTAGTTGAAGG
>JAQXFJ010000229.1 GCA_029250385.1 Candidatus Poseidoniaceae archaeon
CCATAGGTATGATACGGCAACACCCATACTAGCTAGATTGCCAGAGTTTCTTACAATCGCCAATCCATGTAGCATTATAGTGCCTAAACCAATCATTATGGCGACACCAAACTCTCCGTACAAAGCACCAGCAGCACTACCGACAATTAGCAGAATCAATGTAGCCTGCGCCGCAATCGCATCCTCATCATGACGCTGAGCAATACCGATGTTGAGAACTACTCCCAGCAGTAATAATGCGCCAAGAATATTATCTTCAGATGCAAAACCGAGTTCATCTAACCAGCCCCAGTGCCACATATCTAGAATTAACCCGTAAATGAGTTTCATTGAGATAATAACCCATGTCACGCCAAGAATCCTCATATTAGGGTTAGGAATCCATTTTTCACCAAGATATAACCCCACTATGGCCATCGTAGTTAGTCCAATAGCGCCAAGCACCGGGTTTAGTACTGTGCCAACAATGGTCCCGATTAAGGACCATGAAAAGATCATAGCAATCAACAGGCCAAAACCAAGTCGCTTTTCTCCATGAACTGCTAAATCAGTGACGCTATCTATTTCTGGAGCGCTATTTACCGAACCATCCTTCTGAATGGCCCCAGGGCGCTCAAAGTCTTCTCCACCCTTTGAAAAAATCTCAGCCACTTCTCCTATGGCAATGTCGGTTTCTTTTTCTTCGACGACAGTTTCCCAAACGGATGTCTCTTCCTCTTTTTGTTCAATCATAAAAGAGGAGATGTCTAGGCCCCTGGCTCGAGAAAAGGATTGCTTTCTGATGACCTCATCTCGCTTGTTAACGGGTTTATCTGCAATGTCTTCAGCAGCAGAATCTTCAGACATGTAACTAAGGCTTTGACTACTGCTATTCAATACTCGCCCCTATTTGGGATTATTTTTTACTAATTTGGGGCAGTTGTATAAGGCCCAAATCACAATTTTTTGGGTTACTTGCATGCGAAAAGGACAAAGACAACCTTTGACACGATTTGGTATGGCCGAGACATTAGGTAAGCCGAGAGGCGACCTTTCCGAGCACGGATTAGATTGTGCGGGAAACATCCACTGGAATTTACCTGTGGAGGCACTAGTTGAACTCGCAGTCTCTCGGGGCGAAGGAGTATACAGCGCCCACAAAGCGTTGGTCACTGAAACCGGTGAAAGAACCGGCAGGTCGCCCAATGACAAATATATCGTCGATGAGGTTAGCACGAATGGCGACATTAATTGGGGAGATGTCAATGTTTCAACTGATTTAGAGACCTTCAACAAGATGAGGGCCAAAGTAGTTGACTACTTATCCAAGCAGCAAGATCTATTTGTTCAAGATTTATATTGTGGCGCCGACTTTAGTGAAGCATTGCCGATACGCGTTATCAATCAAAACGCTTGGCATAATGCCTTTGCTAGAAATATGTTCATCAGGCCAAGTGCAGACCAAATGAATCAGCATTCGCCGGAGTTTACGGTATTCCACGCGCCACATTATGAAGCAAATGCTGAACATGATGGATTAAACTCACAGTGCTTTGTAATGGTAAATTATGAAGCAAAAGAAGTCATTATTGGTGGAACAAGATATGCTGGAGAGATTAAAAAATCAATCTTTTCAGTTATGAATCTAATTTTACCTAAAAAAGGTATCCTTCCAATGCATTGTTCAGCTAATACCACTGGTGAAAACACGGCAATTTTCTTTGGCTTGTCTGGAACAGGGAAAACCACCTTGTCTGCCGACCCAAAGCGCGCTTTAATCGGGGATGATGAACATGGCTGGGGCGCCAATGGAGTGTTTAATTTCGAAGGCGGTTGCTATGCCAAATTAATTGACTTGTCCGAAGAAGACGAACCAGCAATCTTTGGCACAACAAGGAAATTCGGCTCAATTCTAGAAAACATCGTAATGGATGATAACGGCGTGCCAGATTTCCATGACACCTCTAAAACCCAAAATACCAGGGGGTCATATCCGATAGAATTCATTGATAATCGTACCTCGGATTCCAAAGGAGGGCACCCACAAAACGTAATTTTCCTTACTTGTGATGCGTTTGGAGTTCTGCCACCGATTTCCAAGCTAAGTCCAGCTCAAGCAGCGTATCATTTTATTTCAGGCTATACTGCTAAGGTTGCAGGCACTGAAATAGGAGTAAAAGAACCTCAAGCAACCTTTTCAGCTTGCTTTGGGGAGCCATTTATGCCTATGCACCCGGGTGTTTACGCAGACTTACTTTCGCAGAAAATGGAAGAACATAACGCCACAGCTTGGTTGATCAACACCGGTTGGTCTGGCGGCCCTTATGGCGTTGGTAACAGAATGAAGATTAAGTACACAAGAGCAATGTTAAATGCTGCACTAGATGGTGATTTAGACAACGTAGAATATGTCAAGGATAATAGATTTGGTTTTGAAGTTCCAACCTCATGTCCAGGGGTGCCAAGCGACGTACTGCAGCCCATTAAGACTTGGAGTAATTCAAATGATTACGATGCCACTGCAGATAATTTAGCGAGTATGTTTATTGAGAACTTTAAACGCTATCAGCAAGGGGTCTCAGAAGCAGTAAATGCATCGTCTCCAAAACCACTGTCTGTTAACTGAATAACCGTACTTTGATAACTTAGCGGCGCGCACAAGAATTTGTGAGAGCCATGCGTAATCTACGATTTTTAGTTGGAATTATGTTTATTATTACTGCATTATCGCCGATAATGAGTACCTACAATCCGCTTAGTTTGGAAGCCTTTGAGCAAGAAGAAAGTCCGAATCCATTCGATGAGCCGCTATTATTGGATGAGTTAAGAAAAGACCTCAAAAATGCAGTAGGAGCGCCATGCCCAGCCATACAAAATGATGGAGGGTCTCCGGGTGACACAGGAAATGCGACAACTAACACTGCCAAGGACCTAGGCTCAAACCCAACCGACTCGTTCACTAGCTGTGCAGATACCGCTGACACCGAGGATTGGTATGAATTTACAATGGGTCAAGATTACAACATTGAAGTAACTATGTCCAATTATGCTAACGATTATGATTTGTACCTTGCATACGAAAACAATGGATCTTACACTGCTATCGATGCATCAGAATATGGTGACCCGGTAGAGTCGGTTTCTACTATTGGCAGTTTGAATGAATCTACTCCCGGAACATATTGGATTGTCGTCTTCCCATACAACGCTGGGGGGGGTTCGTCAATTGGTGACTATGATTTGGACATTTGGACTAATTATACCGAGTCCTGTATAGATTGGTACTCGCCACAGAATGATGCCAACACTGGGCAAGACGCTCCACAAAACTGGACAGATTCTCCAACCAACATGGGTAATAACGTGACTGCTAGTTACACCGGTTGCCTTGATGGCTCTGATGGTGGAGACGTTTTTGCGTTTGATGTACCGGTAAACCACACCATAACCGCAACTCTAACAATGGATTCAGGAGTGGATTTCGACCTACTTCTACATCAAACCAATGGCTCAATAATTGACTCTTCGGGAAATTTCAACGATGGCGATGAATTTGTCACTTCTCTGGATACCACATTTGAGAATCAACAAGGGACATATTACATCAACGCCTCCCATTTCACGGGCAGTGGCAATTATTCGTTAGATGTCTGGACAAATTATAGCGTACCAACCCCAAATCTAGCAATCGATAATGTTAGTTTTGGGCTAGCAGCAAACCCAGGTGACGTGGTACCTTTCGACATAACCGTAATCAATGACGGTACTTTAGAGTTGACAGATTCTTTCATGGCTGAAGTTATCCTAAGCGTTGACTCGGGACAAACTTGGGTAGACCATAATCTCGGTAATGCAACTTGGACTTCTGGACTGGCAATTAATGCCACCCAAGTTATTACGATTAACGGAGCAATACCAACAAATATTGTTGAGGGAGAATACAATGTATTTGTTGTCCTTGATTCAGAAGAAATGGTTGCAGAAAAGAATGAGGCAGATAATGTCGAGTTAGCTGACGACACAATTGAAATCGGTAATTCTGTTAACGCCTGTGCAACTCCACAAGATGATGCCGCATCAGGCTCTGACATTGGTGAAACCGTTGCAACATCCTTTGATTTTGGAGCAGACCCTGAATTAGAAGTAAGAGGTTGTATTGACTCTACTGATGAAGCGGACCTTTACAAGGTGACAATCACTCCTAATCAACCACTTGAAGTTACTTTAGTTACCGCACCAATTGATGGTGCAGACTTCGACCTTAGCCTCGAATTACCTAATGGTACATCAATTGACACAAGCCTTTCGATAAATGACGATTTCGTCACTCTAGAAGGCACTGATTACGAAAATACCGCAGGAGACTATTACATCAACGTCACCTATTGGGGTGGCTTTGGGACTAGCAATCCTGGTGGAACCTACCGATTACTCATCGGTGAGCCAGACCAATCAACATATGTTCCACCGTTTACTTGTGGCAATCAAAACGACCTTGGCCTAGGCCAAGATGCAAGCTCATCAGGAATCCCGCTTGGAACAAACAACCCAATCAGCGGTACAGGTTGCTTGAGCAATTCAGATACTGAAGATGTATACAGTTTCACCATTGACGATTATTACAACACAGAAGTTAGATTCAATGCTTCTATGTCTACACCTTTCACAGCCACACTAACCAACAGTGCTGGCAACTTAGTGGCATCAGTGGACAACATGAGCTATGGATTGGTCTTTGAGTCGATGGATAATGAGACCTATGAAGGGCAAACAACAACTTACACACTAACGGTCGACTCTAACGGTGGCCAAGGCGATTATGATGTTGAACTCGTAGTTGTTAACCCTGCATTACCAGACCTGATTCCAGAATCACTATCCTGCCCAACTACTGAAACATTTACCGATGAAGAGGTAACTACTCAATGGATAATTCACAATGCACGAGGTCCAGCATTTGGGCAAACCATGGTTGTTCTAATTGAGCTGGTTGATTCAGATAACGTAACACTTGCCACAATGTATTCTTCTGAAGTAGAATCTGAAAACCCAAGTACAAGTAACGCAATGTCATACGAGCAATCTAGTGTACAAGATAGTTATGCATTCTTTACCATTCCAACAGATGCGCCATCAGGGGATTACCGCTGTAAGCTAATTATTGACAGTAATAATGATGTGATAGAAGCCAATGAATCCAATAACGTTCACTTTTCTGAACCATTTTATGTTCAAAATGAAGATGAATTATGGGCCAATGATGTAGACAAGGACGGCTTCAATTCAACCGATGCCGGAGACGGAATTATCGACGACTGTCCTAATAATCCAGGGACTTCAACTGTCGACAGATATGGCTGCCCAGATCTTGATAGTGATGGAGTTTCCAATGATAATGATATCCTGCCAAATGACATGTCTCAGTGGTACGACACCGATGGTGACGGATTCGGGGACAATCCACTAGGCACCAATGGTGACCAATGTCCAGCTGTAGCCGGAGTCTTCTCGGGAGATGATGGCGTTGGTTGTCCAATTCTAGATTTAGATTTGGACGGAGTTCTTAATGAAAACGACTTGTGTCCAGAGACGCCAATAGGAGTCATAGTTGGCTCAGATGGTTGCGAATTGCCGGACGAGCCAAATGAGCCGGGCGACAACACAACCGAACCAGTTGACCCAGTTGACCCAGTTGACCCAGTATTACAAGAGCTTGTATCAAACGGTAGTTTTGCATCTGGTGTTAAAGGTTGGTCTGGTGGTACTGCGGTAGCGGGTAATATTGTTTCCTACTTCGCAGTGACAGAAACGTCATCAGGCAACGTTTATGACGTGAACTTGAGTCAGTCAATGACGTTAGTTCCTGATTCAACGTACACGATTACCTTTAAGGCGAAGTCGTCTATTGACCGAACCATGATTGCTGGTCTTGGTCTGTACCATGATCCCTGGACTAACTCAGGTGAGTCTGTAGACCTAACTACTGAGTGGCAGGAATTCACTTTAGTTCAGACTACAACGGTTGATGGAACTGGTTATGGCGATGATGACAGCCGTGTGTTGTTTGATATGGGTGGCGATCAAGGTGGACAGGTTTGGATTGACGACGTTAGTGTTGTAGACGCTGACGGTACGGAGCTTGTAACCAACGGCAGCTTTGCATCTGGTACTGAAGGTTGGGCTGGTGGTGCTGCAGCAGACGCAAATATTGTGTCGTACTTTGCTGTTGTTGAGACCACTTCAGCTAATGTCTACGACGTTAATTTGAGTTATGTTATGGCGTTGACAACGGAAACAGAGTACACGGTATCCTTTAAGGCGAAATCATCTATTTCACGTACGATTGCAGCTGGCCTTGGCCTTAACGAAGGTCCTTGGACAAACGTTGCTGAATCGGTTGATTTAACGACTGATTGGCAGGAGTTCACACTAGTACAGACCACTAGCTTTGGTAGCGACAATAGTCGAATGATATTCGACATGGGCGGTGATCAAGGTGGTCAGGTATGGATCGATGATGTGAGTGTTATGGGACCAGTAGAAAATGCAGGCCCTGTAGATCCAGAAGCTGGTGATATCGGTACTGGGGATAACAATGTTCTGGATGCAGGAGAGGTAATTAACTTTAACTCTACTACGGCAGACATCTATACTCTCGAAGATTTTGGTAACAACGTTAGTACTCTAGTTGCTGACCCCACTGATGCTACTAATACAGTCGTGTCAGTTATCAAAG
>JAQXFJ010000237.1 GCA_029250385.1 Candidatus Poseidoniaceae archaeon
CCCGATGTTGGTTGGTACTGGCGAAGTGCCTCCCCTGGAAGCCAGAGCAAATGCTTTTGATTATGCAACAAATGATGGTCTTTGGTCTTCAGGAAATGATAATTCACAGGATGATTTTGCATGGATTGAATTAGATCCTTACTCAGCATTAGCCTATGGCTTTGGAGACCTCAACTGTCACCAAAAATACGAGAGGTCTTGGATAATAAACGAGAATCAAATGCCAGTTTGTACCAGAGACGTTGGTATCTTTTTCGGTCTTGCTATCGGAGGCTTTTGGTTTTCGAGGAAAGGCTATAACCGCTGGACTGTGAAGGATACTTGTCTTTCTTTATTGCCAGATAGTTGGTTACAGGGTACTTATCTAAATAACCGCAGAACCATAGTTTGGCTGTTGTGCGGTGTGGCACTTTGTTTGCCATTAATCCTTGACGGTTTCACTCAATTACTAACTTCTTATGAATCAAATAACATTACTCGTCCGCTTACTGGCATTGGATTTGGGGTTGGCTTGGGGGTATTGATCAGTGCTGCTTATTCTGCTAAGTCGAAATATTTCAAATCGGCATCAAATGTCGCTTTGCCAGGTGGGATGAAATTTCAACTTGTCGAAGAAGAGTAGATTAAGGGGGAAGGGTTTTCCACCAAACAATTAGTTCTTCTGTACTACTGGGAACGGGGCATTCAAGATGTCCGCTGGTAAGTATTACTAATCTACCAATTACGTCTCCAACACATTTTTTAAGTTGATAAGCAGGTAGTTTGGCAGGATTATTTTGAATTATTTCTTCTAAACAAAACTCCCATTCACTTTCTGGATTGGCCCTTCTCCAAGACGATATTGATGTTCTTAAAGGCCACATTGCTAAAGCAAGTCTGCCAAAACCTAAACGCTCTTCCCTAAGTTTGAACACTTTCGCATCAGAGAATGGTACGTGGTTAAATTGTTTATTAATCCACTTTTCTTCTTCTAACCATTTAACTAATCGTTGAGTATGTCTTCTTGTTATCATTCTGTGAGGGCCTAGAAGTTTATGCAACTTCGGGACCTCAGTCGATCCTCCAATAATGGATAAAGAACCAAGTATTGACCAAGAAGATAGTGAAAATGGATTAATTGGGACGTCAAACTCCTTAGCTGATTTTTTAGGCCAATTATTTTCCGCAAATTCCATCCATTTCGCAGGAGAAATATTTGCTAACCAACCCTCATGTATAGCAGTCATGTTTTTTGGCGCGCCAGGGAGTCTTGTTTGGGTTTCTAAATTACTAACCATCTTAGAAAGTAAGTATCTGTCAACTTTGTCGCTGTCTACATTTAACGGGGCAGGTTTCTTGTTAAAGAAAGTTCTAAGAGTATCACTTAGTTTTTTCTTTAATTCATCTAGTCCAGATTCATTTAAGATAGGTCCAACAACTTGGCATTTATCAAATGGCTCTGGAACGCTAATTTTACCAGATAATAAATCTCTAAAGCCCTTACGTATTTGCTTTTGAATTTCGGTAGTTTCAAAATATTCTTGTTTATTGCTAGTCATTCTTAATGTTCCTGATTGAATCCTTTTCATGGCCTTTGCCGGGTCGCAGTCTATCCAAATTACCAAATCTGGAATCATTGCAGCTGCATTCATTTTAACAACATCTTCAATACCTAAATCTCCAACAATTCCCTGGTAAATCATTGATGAATGTATATTTCGATCCGATACTACGACCTGCCCTTTCTCAAGCAAAGGTTTGATGATTGTATGAGAGTGGTCTAATCGGTCTGCTGCGAACAAACCAGCTTCTTGTAAAGGGGTTTTGTCACCCTTCATTACAGATTCAAGTGCCAATTTTCCTAATTCACTATGCCGTCTAGGTTCGTGTGTTGAATATATTTTCGGAAATGGGAAGTCATTTAGAATTTCACCAATTATCCTAGCCGCCTCTCCTTTACCAGAACCGTCTCCTCCTTCGACTGAAATGAGGTACATTTTCATTCCTCAAGATAATCTTCATACTGGTCTTTTACCAGCGAATTCAACGCCATCCCAGCCAATATCAAAATTGGGCCTATCCAAATAAGTCCACGGCTAAACAAACTTATTCCGGCAAGGTATTGTGTTCTTCTGTACCGCGATGCTCTTCTAGTTTCAACCGAAGCTTGTATGCCAACAAAACCTGTGATAATGGTCATCACCCCGAGAAATGTGGATAAAGCAACAGCAGCTTCAAGTGTCCATCCACCTTCACTGCCAACAAAGTCTTCTTGTATTATGGTAGAAGAATCACCACTCTTCATGGTAAAAGGACTCATTAATCCGTCTTCGGCAATAAATGTACGCTCAAGGCTGCTAAAATCGTCTTTCACAACCCTGATTACCATTGTTTCTGGTTTGACGTTTTCCAACTGAAAGTACCCGTTGTCATTAGTAATGACTGTTTGAATTACTGAATTTGAATTATCTTCGTACAATTGTATAGTTGCGTTGTTTATCGCAACTCCATCATCAGTCAGTACCTGGCCAGTCAAATCTACTGTTTCAGCCTCATTAAATAGCGAAGAATTTAGCAAATCATCCGGGTTGCCTTGGAGCAGTATTCCGCCACTAATTATTCCTAAAATACTACCTATCAGTATTGCAATAGCGGCAATCATGCGTAATTTAGAACGTTCATCATAATCTAAATCAATCATAGGTTTTACTGCGATTTCCTCTTCAATAATTTCATCGTTCTGGTCAAAATCAGAATAATGTATTTGTTCATTTGGAGAATCAATTTGTGATTGAACACGTTTTCTTAGTTCGGACCTGCGTTGCTCATAAGTTTTCTCAGCCATTACATGCCCTCCATGTAGTTACGGTAGTGTGCGCGGATAATACCTCTTCCCCTCTTTGCCCGCGCTTAAAATCACCTTTTGACAGAAATATCTGCCACTAATATGAGTAATAGTATAGTTGAAACCACAATGATTGCTAGATATCCGATTAAATTACTTTTAGAGGCTTTATCTAGATTTTCCGGATCATCACTCTGTAAACTACTGTTGCCCGTGCTGATAAGCTCTTGTTCATTTGTAATGTCGTCTACTAAAGTCCAAGCAGAAGTCCTCAAGCCAAGTTCTAGAATATAGCCGATGTAGGTAAGTGACTCCGAACTTACTTTATCTGGAGTATCGCTTTGTGTGTGCCAGTGACCTCCAAAAGCAGATGCGTTTTCACCATAATTTATGTCAATTAGATTTATTGCTGGAATTCCAGCATTGTGTGCTGCGACATGGTCGTCTATTACTCCTCTCTCATCATTTGGGTTTGGATTGTAGATATCTTGGCCGTTATTACCATCGCAGTCCAACTCACCCTCAATCATCCCAAGTGCGGCCGCTATTGGCGTTATTGTCTCCCAAAGGGAATCAGACGTGCTAGTTACTCTTGTGAAGTCAAGAAAAGAGTCACCTATCATGTCGATTACGATGTAAGCAGAGATATTATCTTTGTAATCGTTGGTCAAATTACTAACCCAGGCATCAGCTCCGTAAGACCAAGTATCTGCCTTGAATGGTTGCCCTTGGTCCTCAGCATCGGTAAAAAAGAGTGTCACATCATGATTAATCTGTAATGATGGTATTATTCGTCCGATTTCCATCAATACAGCAACGCCACTCGCTCCATCATTTGCGCCCAAAATTGGTTGGTCTCTTTTTGATTCATCAGCATCTCTATCTGCTATGTATCTACTATCATAGTGAGCTACAAATATTACATTTTGTCCAGAGGTATTTTCAGGGCTGTAACTTCCAACTAGGTTTGTTAGGGTGAAGTTTTCTCTTTGGTGAGATGACTCTGTAAAGGACCACTGTGTTAGATTTTCAGTGACAGATTGTCGTAGTTCTGCAGAGGCGTTAGACCCGGGAAGGCGATAGCCTAAGCCGGTTTGCCAAGACACAGATTGATTGGCTTTAGTGCCGTTAAACTGTAATTCTGAAATATCTTGGCATGGTTCACTTCCTTGATACATCTGCTGAGAGTTGTCTGATGAAATAGCAGTTGAAAGAACCATAATGGAGGCCAGAAATAGACTAGAGAAGACTCTAAGTTTCAAATTAGTGGCAAGCGGTTTTACAATGAGCATTACTGACTCCTAACAGACGGACACTTAAATACTTCTTTTTCACTGCTCAATTTGAATGCAAGGTTGCATTTAGTTGGGTCTCTAACATGTCGGAAAAACGCTCTACAAAATCACTGTTTTTAATCGGCATAATGGTAATTTCATTTTTGACCCCAGTTTTATCTCCAGCATCGGCCGATGAACAGGCAGACAGGGAGCCTGAAGAGTATGATGCTACTGGGGTTATCATCGGAGATTTAGCAGATTTTAACCCTGCAGAGGGCCGGGAATACTTGCTTATCGATGAGAATACCCCTGTCGTCTCAGCATACGGTTTCATGAAACAAGCGTGGATTGATTCCGGCAGGCCTGGAGTTGAAGACATGAAATATGAGCCGGTTACTCACAGTAGAGCAAATGGTAGAGTCTGTACACCTCACCTGGCTGGAGATACACTTACAGTTCCGATTTCAGGTGGTTCCATTGACGCATATGTCGCAAAGACTACCAACACTGTGGCGTTTATTGTTCAATCAGGCAGGACACTCTCGTCAACAGTGTTGAATAATCTCGCATCCTCATGGGACTCAACAATCTACCCTACAATGACTACCTACTACGGTAAGGATTACGGTGATGGCCGTGGATTGGCGGCGCCAGATATAGATAACAATTGTCAAGTCCAAATCATAGTATACGATATCGATGGGGCCTTCAATACAGGCGG
>JAQXFJ010000261.1 GCA_029250385.1 Candidatus Poseidoniaceae archaeon
TGGTAAAGGCAAATTAGAGGTAGGCTATGACGGTGATATTGTTCTTGTTGACATGGTTGCAAAAGCAGTTGTAGAAGATAAAAACTCATGGGCAAGAGTCGGATGGAACCCATTTAGTGGTCGTGAACTTACTGGATGGCCTGTCTTGACTGTGGTTGATGGAACTCCAGTGTTTGAAAGAACTCCAGTAACTGGCCAAAAGGGCAGATTACTAGTTGAGCCTGGCTCTGTTGGAAAACCTATCTTGATGAATCCTTGGAACTAGTCAAAATACCCAAAAAAGCCGGTTTTATTGAAATAAGGATAAATAGTAACCCACTAATTTCACTGCGAGGAGAAAACATGAGTGAACTAGAAAAAACTCTCGGCAGCGGTTACCAGCAAATTATAATTGGATTCGTAGTATTCATATTAGGAGCATTTTGGGGCGGAATAGAAGCAGATGGCAGTATGACTGCCGCAGACGTTTATTGGCCAGCATTAACTATGCTAGCTGGTGGAATGATTACTATGCTTGGAATATCATTTGGCAGCGACCATGAAGATGACAGAACCAACGATTTGATGGATGCAATCAACGACTTGACAGCGAGACTAGACAAACTTGTTGCCATGGGTTCTGGAAAGGACTCTGAAGAGTAGTTAACTTAGGTTATATAATTTTGAATACTTTGATTCAACATAATCAATGAACGGTTGGGGAGTCGGTGGTACTCCTGTTGCTTGCTCAATTAGTTCACTCGGTGTCAACTTACTTCCCTGAAGATGGATTTTGGGTCGTAACCAGTCGAGCATTGGTGACCAGTCGCCAGTCTCTATTATCTCGTCGACATCGCCTATTTCTTGACTCATCGCTTCAAGAAGTTGGGCAGCATATAGATTACCCAATGTATAGGTCGGGAAATAGCCAAATGCACCCATAGACCAATGGATATCTTGAAGACAACCCATACGATCTTCTGGAACTTCAATACCAAACCACTCGCTGAACATCTGATTCCAAGTATTTGGTATGTCTTTAACTGATAATTTTTCATTGAAAATTTTCTTCTCTAACTCATAGCGCAACATAATATGAAGGTTATAGGTTACTTCATCTGCTTCGACTCGAATAAATCCTGGCTCGACACAGTTAGCAATTTTATTTAATTCATCTGGAGTCCATTCTGGCGCATCTGGGAACTGTTGTTTAAACCAAGGCAAGACTACTTTCCAAAATGCTGGAGTCCTGCCAATTTGATTCTCCCAAAAACGGCTTTGAGATTCGTGGACACCCAAGGATACTGCATCGCCACGAGGTGTAAATGAATGGTTGGCGTCAAGACCTTGTTCATACAATGCATGACCTGTTTCATGCATAACTGCGTACAAACATGAAAATGGGTCCTGTTCATCAAATCGAGTTGTGAATCGAGTATCTCCCGGCCACAGTCCCGCTGAAAATGGATGAGTTGAAGCGTCCATTCTACCGGCTTCAAAATCAAATCCCATAGCATTGGAAACTAATTTGCAAAATTCTGTTTGGGCTTTGACTGGAAATGATATCTCTGTTGGTAGCTTTGGATCTGGATTTGTTTTCTTAGCCTCCATGATGTTCTGCAACAACGGCACTAACCTGCTCTTTAAACCGGCAAATAGTGGGTCATAATCACTTACTTTCATGCCAAATTCATACTCATCTAGTAACACGTCATACCTAGTTGTTTCAACTCCGTAATAATCTATTTTCTGATTGGTCATTTCGACCAACTTTTCTAAATGAGGTTGAAACATGGTGAAATCTGAAGCTGTGCGTGCTTCTTGCCATGCAACCAATGCTTGAGACCTAGTTAAGGCGTATTGAGCTACAAATTCTGATGGCAATTTTACCGCTTTGTCATACCTTCGCCTCAATTCTCTAACATTGGCAACTTGGTTTTCATCTAAATCATTGGAGTTTTCTAATTGGGTAATCATTTCTCCAAAGTCTGGCGCTGTGACTCTAGCATGTTGTTCTTTAGCAAGCCACGAAAGAATTTCTGATCTCGCTTGCGCTCCTTTTGGAGGCATAATTGTCTCTTGGTCCCAACCAAGGTGACCTTGAATTGCGCCAATTTTGTGTATTTCTTTTACCTTCTCGATGAATAATTGGTAACTCGCCATACTACTTGGACAAAAATCACCCTCAAGAACTTAACCACTGGAAAAGCAGTTACGTCGCACACACATTGAAGACCTCATTTGTTATGCACCATCCATGGGGAGGAAAAAACAGGATATTCCTGAAGAGACTCCCCGTGATTCGGATACCGACTTGAACGATATGGTTGACTCTGTCATCCAAGCCGAGGTATCTTCAAGCGATAATGATCTACCAATGGAACAGGAAGAATCCCTAGATGAATTATTGGCTGGCTCTGCCAAAATGGTTGTAGAAACCTGTATGGACATCCGCAGAGGTGAAAATGTGTTAATTGTCTGTGACCCGACAACTGGCGATATTGGGCAAGCATTACACGAAGCCACTATTGAGAAATCAGAACGTGTACTGCTTATTGTTATGCCAAAAGCCAAGCATCATGGAGAAGAACCACCGACTCCGGTTGCTAATTTGATGCGCCAGCAGCAGGTTATTTTAGCGCCGACAAAATACTCACTTACCCATACAAAAGCGGTTAGGCAAGCGCTTAGAGATGGGGCTAGAGTTGCTACAATGCCGGGTATAACTGTTGATATGTTTACTCACGGCGGCATGGCTGCAGATTTTAACAGCGTCAAGAAAAGAATTAGTAATTTAGGGCCACATTTTAGACGACGGAGAATTGTTAATGTCAAATCAAAGCTTGGTACTGAGATTACCTTCGAAGTAAATTGGCGGGAATGGAAACTCGATGATAATGGCATCTGTAATCGTCCAAGAATGCTGACCAATCTTCCGGCAGGAAAAGCATTCATTATGCCCCGAGAAGGTACTATGAATGGGACTTTAATCATCAATGGTTCATGGGATTCTTCTCTACTTGACCAAAATATCGAACTTCAAATCGAAAATGGTATTGTCATCGATGTAAAAGGTGGTACTATTGCCGCAAACATTAGGCAAGAATTCGGCGAGGTTGCTAAGAAATTACGCAGTAAAGACAGAGAGAATGTATGGACTGTTGCT
This sequence comes from Candidatus Poseidoniaceae archaeon, assembly GCA_029250385.1. Lineage (GTDB taxonomy): Archaea > Thermoplasmatota > Poseidoniia > Poseidoniales > Poseidoniaceae > MGIIa-L1. The sequence goes on from JAQXFJ010000261.1 coordinate 3,146, forward strand.
GAATTTGGCTTTGGGATGAATGATCAAGCACGAATGGGAGGCAATGTCCTAGAAGATGAAAAACGACTTGGAACCTGTTACTTCTCTATCGGTGATAACACTGCATTAGGCGGGGCCTCGGCGGTTGGAATCCACATCCCAGGAGTAATTACTGGGGCAAGCGTGTGGCTTGATGATTCACAAATTTTACAAGATGGCGAATTTGTCTTAGATATCTAATCAGCCTAGATTTTGGCCCCCACAAACTGGGCAAAAGCGCCAATATGGGTCAATACCAATGCCGCAACTACGGCACATAACTCCTGAACGGATTGTTGGTTGAATTGGTTGATTCCATTGGTTTTGTTGTAGTGGAGCTTGCTTGGTTGGTTGTGGAATACCAATTGGTTGTTGCCTTACAGATGGTTGTGGAATACCAATTGGTTGTTGTCTTACAGATGGTTGTGGGCTAACATTTTGTGGGGGAATTGGTCTAGAGATTGGTTGCTGAGGGAATGCTTGCTGAGTTTGAGGGTTATTTACCGGGTTTCCCTGAGATTGCTGAACGTTATTTGGTTGTTCACTACTAAGGTTGACCGGTCGTCTTACTGGAGCAACAGGTCTTGGTAGGTTTGAAGCGACTTTTTCGACTACCGGCGAGGCAATAAATTCTGAAAGTGACATAGACCCATCCTCATCCAAATCAGCTGTTTGATGAATCTCTTCGGCTTCTGCAATAGATAATCCAGTTGCTTGGGATAATTCTTCGACCGATAAATTACCATCATCATCTGTATCTGATTGAATAAACATCTCGGCAGCACTGTGAAATGGTTCTTCAGTTTCTTGTTCTTCTACTACCATTTCTTCGATAATGGCCTCAGTCGCTAGATCCTCCTCGACTTCGTCTGCCTGTACAGAATCTTCAACTTGTAATGTATTGGCTTCTGCCGCCATACCAAATGCACCTTCGAATGCATTATCAGTTGCTTTTGCCGCCTTTCTATCTGTGAGTTCGGTTTCAATTATTGACTCTATTTTATCTTCAGTAATTTCAGCCGGTATTGACTGTCCTGGCAAAGGAACTGAGGGGATCGAAACCTCCTCTGGGAGAGGTGAAACCTGCTCAACTTCTGGCAATTTTGTCGATTGTTCTACTTGTTGGGCTACTTTTGGCGCCTCTTTCTTAATAGCTGCTGGGGCATCTATGATTGCCTTGGACAAGTCAATGGATGAACCGGCTAATACCGAAATTGGCAGAGTATGGCCAATAACATCCAAAGATGCATCAAACTCATCTGAAATTTCCGTGAGTGTGACTACATTTGATTCAACATTTATCATTAGTTCACTCATTGTCAAGTAATATTTCATCACTTCTTGTGAACCACCCGTATTATTGGCAATCGCTAATACTTTCAGCATGTTCATTGGATTAGCGAGACGATTTAAGGAATCAAATTGTTTTTGGTCAATATTTGGTTTACCATTTTTTGATTCCTTGCCTAGTGAATCTGGTAATCCCAGATAATGTAGAATCGGGTCGCCAAAACTCATTAAGCCAAGATGTCCAGAAACAAGATAATATATTTCACCACCCTCACAATTCAGTGCTTGACTAGCCTCTTCAAAATCAAACTCTCCTGGTTTTAGAATGATATCTGAGACCATGGTAAAAAATTGACTAATCGATTGATTACGTTCCATAGACATCAATGTGTGAACAATATCTGAGGACTCAGTTACCCCAAAATAAGCAGCTGCTTCATCGACCTCGATACCATCTGGCAATGATGCGCCTTCTAGTACTGGTTCAGCCACATAATCACCCCAATATTGCGCCCTGTCATCTCACCTATGAAAAGTCATACCTCAAGTACTCAATTCCTTTCGTTCTTGGCCATGTTGATTATCGCACGAGATTGAGGAGCATTCCATCCTGCTTCTTGTAGATTCATTAACAATTGTCTTTCCTCACCATCACCGGTCAAATCAGCAAGATTTTTGACAGCTGTATCGATCTTTGATTGGCTTACTTTTTCAAAAATATCTGGTTCTGGCTCAATGATTGCACGCTTGACTTTCTTCTTTGAAGCATGAGCAGTCTTTACTTTTTTAGACTTTTTAGTTGCCCTCTGAGGGGTAATTAGGTTTTCTCGAAGTACTTGCCTTTGGGAACTTTCAACCGGCTGTGATGGTGCGATAATTGGAGTTTTTGCCGCTGATGTGAAACTGGGAGGTCCTCCAGTAGGCCCACTACTAGGTGGTTTGGCTTTGGTTTGACTTGGAGCCGTGCGCTGAGCAGGTTGTTTCCGCGGTTTATTTAGGAAACTTAGATCCTCTTCTTGGTAATCATCTTCAAAGTCATCATCTTCCTCAAACCAATCATCATCAATATCCCTCCTACGAAGAATAATTAGCATTATGAATAGAACAACTACTACTAGACAAATAGCGATAAATGTAACTATTGATAACCCGAATATTTTTGTGGCTTCGCTGGATGATTCTTGTTTTTCTAACGGACAACCGTCAGCATATCCGTCTAACCCCTTTGGCTCGTTTGGACAATTATCAAGGCTGTCCACCAAGCCATCACCATCTGAATCTCGTTCGTTGTTTGAACATCCTTGCAAATCAACTGATGTTCTGTACAATGAATTGGTTGTAGGGCATAAATCGGGGTTATTACCTGTACCATTATCACCATAGCCATCACCATCAAGGTCTCGCCATTGGGTAACATCCTCAGAAAATGCATCTGCTATACCACTTGGTGAAGCCGCCCAATCTTGTCCGGGGTCTGACCAACCATCTAAATCACTATCCGGACAACCAAATCTATCTTCGGTAGAAGTACCTGAAGTATTAGGACATTGATCTCCCTCTAGTCCTAGAATATTATCTCCATAGCCGTCGTTATCTGAATCAAACCACTGAGTGTCTTCAAACGGGAACAAATCATCTTGACCAGAATAACCATCTGCATCCCAGTCAAACTCTAAAGCCGTTTCATCGATGCAACCATCTGCTAATACTGGATAACCTAATTCTGTACTTGGACAAACATCCACATCATCAGCAACCCCATCACCATCTGTATCTTTTTGTGATGCTGAACAACCAAATTCATCTGGCACTTCTTGACTTGGTGTATTTTCACATGAATCGAGATAATCATAAATTCCGTCTGAATCAGAATCTACCTCTTTTTGTGCTTGGCTACATCCACTAGAATCTACAGGGTCTTGTGAGAACGTTGAGGGGCAAACATCATCTGCATCACTTACCCCATCGTCATCTGAATCAACTTGATTTGAGGCACACCCATCAAGATTAACCATTAACCCTGTCTGCGTATTTGGGCACAAATCTTCTTCATTTATCACAAAATCTCCATCATCATCATTGCCGTCAATCAATGGGCAACCGATACCCAATGTCCCGTTAATTACACCAACCGCTTGAGGGCAGATATCCGCATTATTGCCCCCTTGAAAATCACCAAAACCATCGCCATCGGCATCAGTCCACTGTTCTGGATTGAACGGGAACGCATCACCTGATTGGTTTTCTCTCAGCCCAGTATTTGGGTTAATGTCAAAAGTGTATATATCGCGATAATTATCACCGTCAGTGTCGAGACATCCATAATATGGATTAGATGAGTTCCCAGCAACTAATGGGCAACCATCTATTTGTAATCCTTCAGCATTAGTACCGTTATAGTATTCAGTGAATAAGTCAGGGTATCCATCGTCATCTGAATCTTGAGCTGCTGCGATATTGTTGGGGAAATAATCGGGGTTAGTCGCGTTTTTAGAACCATTATCACCAAAACCATCCCCATCAGAGTCAGCCCATTGAGTGGAATCTGTCGGCCACAAGTCTGCACCTAAACTTGAATTCCAGGAATTGGTTGGATTGGATGAACCATCACCGTCTGTATCGACGCATCCTAAACGATCCCGATATGATGTACCATACTCAAACTTACAAGAATCTCCTGTTATGTAATCAGATGAATTATCTCCGTACCCATCGCCATCAAAGTCGGTATATTGCCTCACATTATACGGGAATTCGTCTCCTGGAGGCGCATTTTGGTCGTACCAAGTATCGCAACAGTCTGGACCGTGATTATCACCGTAGGAATCACCATCTGAATCGAATGCTTGTTTCCAGTTATCACTAAAGATGTCTCCATATGGATAGAATGAACTCCAATCAACCCAACCGTCTTGATCGAAATCTGAACAGCCAAGTCTTCCCAACCATGAAAAACCATAACCAGTGTTACAATCGTCATTAATGTCATCATAGCCATCATTATCTGCATCAAAACAACCAAGCAACAAAATTGATGATTGCCCAGATTGCGATGGACAATTATCATTCATTGGAGCATTGGTGTTTTCGCCATAACCGTCGCCATCTGAATCAATCCATTGATTTGGCACGTGAGATAAATGATCTATATCATCAAAGATGAAATCACTGTCAGTATCAAGTTTCAGTTGGAGTTCTAATATACTATTTGACGCTAAATCATCTACTGTAATTGAGATTGTATCGTTTGAATATTGATTAACTACTAAACCACTGTTGACAATAATATCGGAAAATATTTGTTGATGCCAGGTGTTATGGTTTGATGAAGCGGTTATCTCCATAGAATTCCAAACTAGATTATTTACTCCTGTTGCAGCTGTTATCATTGTGATATGAGTTTCATTTACGACAAAAGAAAATTCTTCAAATGAAGGCATTTCAGCATTTGATAAAACCTGCCAATTACTTCCGCTTTTGTAGAATAATGAGTTGTTTTGACTGTTTACCGCCAATGTTGGAGTTATTCCACCGATTAGTTTGATGTGATTGGTTGAATGAGGCCCTATTGGTTGAGGGAGCAGGACAGAATTCCAAATCTGTGAGTCAACTTGCTTTTCATACAACACAAGTACACCAGAAGTAGAGTATGTGGATACAATGACCGCCCCCTCGCCATCGATAGCCATTGCAAGTTTTGTGGCCCCATCTGATTCTAAACCGATGAATGAATGGTTAGTATTGTTTCCATCCCATGAAATCATGCTTAAGTTGTTAGAATTGCCATCATTCAAGAAAGCCGAAATTAATAGGTTATTTTGGTCATTAACAACCGATGACATAGATTTTGATATAACCTCACCCGTGAAGTTAAGAGAATCTACAACCCAACCAGAATTATTGTGAGCAACCAGTATATTATTGGTTAAATCATCTCGATAAATCAC